>CAKZYM010000252.1 GCA_937884685.1 uncultured Calothrix sp. | reverse complement strand
CTATAACAACAAAGCCCCTTCGGGTTCGCTAGTTTCGTCGCGAAACCGACACCCCTTTCCTTGTCTCACAACCTACGTTGGCTTAATTCGGCGCATCTTTATAAAGAGATGGTATAACAATCCTTGAAAATGTAAGCTCATATCATTTTCTGACTAAAAAGTCTGATAAAAACTTTCTTTTTTTTGTATATTCTTGCTTTATAAATAAATATAAATCTCATCAGCTAATGAGTTTAAATTAATATATAATTATTGCTTTATAATCTCTTACCATCTATATAGTAGGCATGATTAAATTGATGGAATATAGCTTAATCCAAAAATGAATTCACTTTAGATATCAATCAAATAATTATTTGTATGCAAAATTGAAAATTTCTGCTAAATTAATGTAATAATATTTTTCCGTTGACGATTCTTCCTTAACTTTTCCGTGACATTTAACTTCTATAAGGCTACTGGCTGTTGAATGAATGTCACAATCGAAATCATCTTCCACCAATCAAAATTCGGAAGCAGTTTTTCCGTTATTGGCATCTAAACCGTTACTTAGCACTGAAAAGTTAAGTGGACAAGGTGCCTATTTAAATTATTATTGCCATCCGACCTATGAATTACCTTTTCATTGTGGAGAGAAACTTTTACTGCAAATTTTTCTATGCGATGGTGAAATAGAGCGTTCTCTTGGAGATAACAGTCAATGGGAAGTTATTTGTAATGGAGATGTCGCGATAATTCCTCCGAACGTTAATCACCGTGCAAGTTGGAAGCAGGAAATAGAGTTTTTATTATTAGCAATTGAGCCAAAACTAATTAACGAAATAGCTCAAAAAATAGGCATCGTCGAGCCAGTTACAATATTACCTCACTTTGCTCGTACCGACGTGTTGTTACACGGCATCGGTTTATCATTATTTTATGAGTGTCAGCAGTTGGATACTTGTTTGACTTATACAAATTCAATACTACAAACAACTGTTATTCATTTACTTAGAAACTATTCTAATATTCGAGCGAATATAGACGAAGAAACAGTAAATAAACAGACAGAATACAAGCTAAAACAGGCGCTTCAGTATATTGATAATAATCTAAACCGTCACTTACCGCTGGAAGAAGTTGCTAATAAAGTAAACATCAGCAAGTATTATTTTTGCCGTTTGTTTAGCCAATATATTGGTGTCTCCCCTTATCGCTATCTCTTACAAAGAAGGATAGATAGAGCAAAATTATTGATTCAACAGAACCCAGACTCAAAAATGGCTGATATTGCTCTTGAATGCGGTTTCAAAACCCAAAGCCACTTTAACAGACAGTTTCGTAACTTAACCGGAACTACCCCCTGTGGTTATCGCAGTAATCTTAATTGAGTAGCGAGTAACAAGTAGCAAGTAGCAAGTAGCAAGTAATGAGTAACTGGTAACTGGTAACTGGTAACTGTTCACTGATAACTGATAACTGATAAGCAAGAATGTACCAAAATAAGCAGTAAATTAACATACAAAACTTAAATTGGAATGTTTTACTCAAATGTAGTTAGCGGAAAAGTTGAGGAAGAAAAATCAAGGAAAGGAGGATTTGCATTAAAAAACCAAATACAAATTTATCAATTTAAAACGTATTGAGATGAGATGTTATAAATTATGACTGAACGCAATATAGTTTTTAGTCCTATTACCCTCAGAGCTTATGACTTGAAAAATCGCATTATTATGTCATCACCTAGTCGAATGCGTGCAGTTGATGGGATACCTTCCTCAATCATGGAAACTTATTATGCTCAAAGAGCTTCTGCTGGATTAATTATCAGCGAACCTACCTTAGTTTCTCCCACCACTTCAGAATACAGGTGCTGTCCCGGAATCTATAGCTATGACCAGGTTTTAGCTTGGCGCAAAGTCACTAAAGCAGTTCGCGATCGCGGTGGTAAAATCTTTTTGCAGCTATGGTATTGCGAGGGAATTTCCCCTCTAGATTTAGAACAAAAATACTATGATTCTACAGTTAATATTAATAGCAACCCTATAGATTTATTAGAAGTAGCCAACAAAATGCGTCGGGGAGCGCAGAATGCTTTAGCAGCAGACTTTGATGGAGTAGAAATCAATACCGCTTTCGGTTGTGTTTTAGATAGTTTAAAACCATTAGGAGATTATGATAATCCCGAAGTACAGAAAAGCGAACGTAACCGTCGTGTAGATTTGATAGCAGAAATAGTTGATAGCGTCGCAAGCGTCTGGGATTACGAGCGTGTAGGAATTCGCATGTGTCCGAGTAACATATTTAGCGGCAACAAAAACTCAGACCCGGAGCCACCATTTTATTATGTAATTGACTGTTTAAACATTTATAATTTAGCATACGTATATTTATTAGAACCTCCTAAAATTAAATCTTTTTTAACAATAGAATACGAAAAAGTCAGCGATTTATTTCGTCCTATATATAAAGGTAAATTAATAGTTGAAGCAGACGAAAATCCCGAAAAAGGAATTGCGACAATAGTTAATAAAAAAGCCGACTTAATATCTTTTGAAAAATTATTTGTAGCCAATCCCGACCTACCCAAACGCTTAGAGAAAAAAGCATCTTTAAATTTATTAGATATTAAAACTATTTATGGTGGTGGAGAGAAAGGTTATATTGATTATCCATTTTTAATGAGTAGAGAGTTTTGAGTAATGATTTGGGAGTTGGGAGTTGGAAGTAGCTAACTATTGTTGGGGATATTTTTTTACTTAGTATAATCGACCAGCATATTGGATAATCTCGGACTAAGAATATACAATTTTCTCTGTGTTTTTTTTAATTCTATTATCAAGTTAAAAAAACTTAAAATATTCCGTTCAAAAATCAAATGGAACTACTGTAGCTTGATTATCTGCTATATTTAATAATTGGGAAATAGTTAACCAAGTATTTTTATCCACTTCGTTAATACTTGAAATATATATTACCTGATTATTAGATTGATTATAGGTAAATAAACTACCTCTGCTATCCTTTACTGATAGCGTTAATTCTTTAGCATTGTTATCAATAATAATATCGTATTTATTACCTGATAATTTTTGGATATTAGAATTATCCTCTATCAAATTATCAGCAAATATTTCTTTGAAACGATTAACAATGGGATATATCTCCTGGACTATTTTTAATCTATCATTGTAATAATCAAATATTTCTTGTGACAAACATTGTATTATCCATTGTGGTATTTCTTCAGATGATTGAACTATTTGATTACTTTCTAATAGTAAAACTTTCTGATGTCCTAATTCTGTTGAATTATCATATATTATAGCTTTATCTGCTATTTCTAAAGCTAATGGAAGATTTAATAGGCTTCGTTCATAACGACGGCGTATGTCTAATGGTGGTACATTATGCCCACCCCGTTGAACTCTTAATTGAACTCTGTTAATACTGGTATCAATATTATTAATCCCAATATAGATTAAGCTTATTTCAAATCCTTTCTCCTTAGCCTTATCCATTATTCTCAAATAGTTGTTACCACTTAAAGTAGTTTCAGCAATAAAGCTTTGACCATTATCCAAATAATTTCTAGTAAGATTAATAGCTTGTCTCCCTGCTGCGATGGAAACACTTTCTGGCGAAGAAGGATTCATTCCTTTTGCAATAGCGTCTGGGTCTATTACTGGAAAGTTAGACCTTTGAAAAGTTCTTCTTGTCAAAGTACTTTTACCAGAACCATTAGAACCGGCAATAATTATTAGATTGGGTTTTGATTCCATCATTGCTGATGCATTTTTATCAATGTAAAAATATTTATAAACATCTTAATCAAATAATCGATTAAGATTTAATTTGACGAATAATGACTGGTTGGTTATCTACCATTTTATATTCATATTTAGTACCGTCAGATTTTTCCATAATAGGAATTTCCCCTTCCATATAAAAAATATCTAAACCATGTTGCTTGTGTTCGGCAATTTCTTCTCTTACTCCTGCTTGTGCATTTTCAGTAAGTTTGTTCGCCCAATCTAAGAATTCTTTACTATCCATAGTTCATATCTTATCTCAACAACAATTTAAATCTTAATTGATTATAGTAGTGGAAAATTACCTCACCCCTTAACAAGGAGAGGGGGGAGTGTGGGGAGTGTGGGGAGTGT
>CAKZYM010000251.1 GCA_937884685.1 uncultured Calothrix sp. | reverse complement strand
TCAAAGCTTGATTACGAGCAGCACTAAAATCATTACACCATTCAAAATGATGCACTTGAGCGCCATATCCTTCGGCTATTTTTACTGTTTTATCCGTTGAACCAGTATCTAATATTACTATCTCGTGAGCAAACTTTTTAGCACTACTCAAACACTTCGATAGCGTCAATTCTTCATCTTTTACAATCATGCAGAGACTGATTTTCATAATTAAGTATTAGTTGTTAGTTGTTAGTCATTCAATCAGCGAAATCAGTGAAATCCATTTAATCCGTGATAATAAAACAAATAATTTGTGCAAAAATATACATCTATCAATATAAATTTTAAGATAATTGGTCAATTTTATGAATCAAATATTAAGCGGACGATATCAAATCGTTGGGGAATTGGGTCGAGGGGGTTTTGGAATTACTTATATTGCTGAAGATTTACAACGTCCGGGAAATCCTCAGTGTGTGGTTAAACTTTTTGAACCGGCATCGAAAGACCCTTATACTTTAAATGCAGGTAAAAATCTATTTGATAGGGAAGCGGAAGCTTTAGAAAAATTAGGAAATCATGACCAAATTCCCCGACTGTTAGCGCATTTTGAAGACAATCAAAAGTTCTATTTGGTTCAAGAATATATAGAAGGACATGATTTAAGTGAAGAATTACTTCCGAACGAACAATTAACCGAAGCTGTTGTTATTCAACTTTTAGAAGAGATTTTAGAAGTTTTAGCTTTTGTACATGGAGAAGAGGTAATCCATCGAGATATTAAACCTTCTAATATTCGACGACGTAAATCTGATGGAAAGCTGGTTTTAATTGACTTTGGTGCTGTGAAACAAGTTACGACTCAAGTTGTAAATTCTCAGGGACAAACTAAGGTTACAATTGCTATTGGTTCTCCTGGATATATGCCTAGCGAACAGTCTAATCGTCAACCACAGTTTAGCAGCGATGTTTACGCTGTAGGAATAATTGGAATTCAGGCTTTAACTGGGTTATTTCCTATAGGTATAGATTTTAATACTGGGGAGATTGATTGGCGAAATTTTAGGAGTGTAAGGTCTAAACTAGCAAATATTTTAGATACAATGGTTCGCTATGACTTTCGTCAGCGTTATCCCACCGCTCAGCTAGCTTTACAAGCTGTTAAAACATTATCAAATCCAACACATTCTCATATACCTACATCTAACCAATTACCCGATACTGTAATTGAAAATAGCTCTCATAATTCGGGAAAAACAAATAAGATTTTAATCGCTGCTGGAATTGCAGGAATTATTGCTGCGAGTGCTGCTATTTTACCTAATATAGTTAATTATAATTCTTCTAATATTAGAGTTGAAAATTTTTCTAGTTATAATAAATCTGATTTAGGAATTAAAATCAAATATCCTCCAACTTGGCAAAGGCAAGATATTGATAATTTTATTACAAAAGAAGTTGTTTCATTTCTTTCTCCTCAATCTGGTAATAACGATTTTCAAGAAAAAGTTATTTTAAGTGTCGAAGATTATTCAGGAAGCTTAGAGCAGTCAAAAGCAGATTTTACAAAAGAAATTAATCAAGGATTCTCAGCAGCAAAAATTATTGAAACTAGTTCTACGACTCTTGCATTTAAACCAGCTTCTCAAATTATTTATACATGGAAAGATGAAGAGAATAATTTAGATTTAAAAAACTTACAAATTTGGACTTTGAAAGGTAATAAAGCATATACCCTTAGTTATACTGCACGAGAAGATGATTATGATAAATATATTTCAATAGTAGAAGAAATGATTAATACTTTTGAAATTAAAGATTAGTCGTTACGTTGTTATTATATGAACCTATCCCACTATTACCGCTTTGCGGAAGTCAAAAGTCAAAATTATTATGGGATAAGGGTTTTAACCTTTTAAAATAGTTGCTTTGATGAAAAAACTCTTTTAAAAGTAAAACAGGACTTACGCAACTGTCACAATACTCGGCTGGTGCGTGACACCCAAAACATTATTACTACGTTCCTACGTTAGTCGAAATGTCACAGCACCCTACAGGAAAAATGTTCCGTTTGCGTAAGTCCTATAAAAATTAAATCATTCTTAAACTCCTAACTCTTAACTTCTAACTCTTATCAATTAACCACTAACAAATAAAAAAAGCTCTGAAACTCAGAGCCGTAAATAATATTATTTATTAGTAATTAGTCCATTTTCACTACTGATTAATTACTAAGCAGATGCTTCATCAATATCAACCCACTCAGTGTGGAAGACACCTTCTTTATCAGTACGTAAATAGGTATGCGCTCCGAAGAAATCGCGCTGTGCTTGAGTGAGGTTTTGAGGTAAACGCTCGCGACGATAGCTATCAAAGTAATCCAAAGAAGCACTAAATGCAGGAACGGCTATGCCTAACTTAGCAGCAGTAATAATTACTTCTCTCCAAGCATCTTGTCTGTCAAGAATTGTCTGCTTGAATTCAGGAGCTAATAACAAGTTTGGTAATGAAGGGTTCTCGTCAAAAGCTTTCTTGATTTTGTTCAAGAATCTAGCACGAATAATACAACCACCCTTCCAAATTCTTGCCATTTCGCCAAGATTCAAATTGTAATTAAATTCTTGGGAAGCTTTGTACAACAAAGCCATACCTTGAGCATAAGAACAAATCTTGGAGCAGTATAAAGCATCGCGCACCATGTTTACGAACTTCTTGGTGTCACCTTCATACTTACCGCTAGGCCCAGAAATTTCCTTAGATGCTGCGATTCTTTCATCTCTGTAAGATGACATAATTCGAGCATTTACCGCTGCGACAATAGTAGGAATTGGTACACCCAAATTAAGTGCATCTACTGCCGTCCAGCGTCCAGTACCTTTTTGTCCGGCTGCGTCTACAATTAAATCTACTAAAGGTAATTTAGTTTCTTCGTCAATATAAGGGAAAATTTGGCTAGTAATTTCAATCAGGAATGAATCTAATTCCTCAGTTTTGTTCCACTCAGTAAAAACTTCGGTTAGCTGTTTGTGGTCTAAACCTGCTGCATTCTTCATCAAGTCATAAGCTTCTGCAATTAACTGCATATCGCCATACTCGATACCGTTGTGAACCATTTTCACATAATGTCCGGCACCACCAGGTCCACAATAAGCAACGCAAGGGCCATCGTCTACCTGAGCAGCAATTTTGGTCAGAATGGGAGAAAGGTACTGATAAGAACTTTCGGTACCTCCAGGCATTAAAGAAGGACCGTTGAGCGCACCTTCTTCACCACCACTTACACCCATACCAATGAAGCGAAAACCTTTGGGTTCTAATTCACGGGTGCGTCGCTCGGTGTCTTCATAAAGCGAGTTACCACCGTCGATAATGATGTCACCTTCATCTAACAAAGGTGTGAGTTGTTCAATTACCTTATCAACCGGGCCACCAGCTTTTACCATCACCAAGATTTTGCGGGGACGCTCCAACAAACCCACAAACTCTTCCAAGGTAAACGCTGCTTTTACATTTCTACCCTGAGCGCGTTGTTCCATAAACGCATCAGTTTTCTCGCGAGAGCGGTTATAAACTGCGATTGGGAAGCCATTACGCTCTACATTCAGAGCGATATTTTCTCCCATAACAGCTAATCCAATCACACCAAAGCTTTGTAGTGTCATAAATTTTTTCTGGCTTACTCTTACAATTCCTTTCTTTTATCTCTTAGGGTAGTCCGAGATTTTCAATTCGCTTCTAAAGAAGACATTAAGACTTTATTGAAAGAGTAAAAATGCATTATTGATACACATAATTATTTTTAATTTGTATATCAATCAACTATTTGTTAGTTAAATTGCTCGCCATTGTAATATTTACTATAAATTAATTGGAAATGGGAATGGGGGATTGGGCATTGGGGAGACAATCTTTAGAGCAGGGGAGGCAGAGGAAGCAGGGGACGCAGGGGAGGTAAATAAATTTTTTCTTCCTCCGCTTCCTCCGCTCCCTCCGCTTCCTCCGCTCTCATAATTCCTAACTCTATTCTCCCATGCCCAATGCCCCAAAAATCCAAAATCCAAAATCCAAAATTCATATGACACATATCTTGGCTCTGATAGTCGGTTTTGGCAGTTTAGCAATTTATTTGGCGGCTTTCTTCTTTCCGGAGGTTCACCGCAAGAATGATTTCTACTGGAGCGGTGTAGGTTTGTTCTATGCTCTCGTATTGTGGTTTTTTGCGCCGCGTATCGGTGGATGGTTTTTCTTGGGTCAATTGGCTGCTGTTGCTTTGTTGATTTGGTTCGGATTACAAACTTTTTCGTTGCGTCGTCAAATTACTCCCGCGACGGGGCAAACGACTGTTCCTAGTGCTGAAGCAGTAAAAAGCAATATCAGCGAACAAGCTGCGAAAATTTCTCTGCAAGAGCGCGTGGGAGGATTGTTTAAAACTGTAGGTAATATTTTACCTGGTAAAAAAGCACAGGTTTCTCAAAACAAAACAGCAACACCACCGTCTACAACTCCTACGACCGAAGATACTTCTGCTGCAACAATTGGTAAGACTTTAGCTGATGCAATTGATGAGGAAACTGAGAAAATTGAGGAGAAAATAGAAGATAGTAATGCATCTGTAACCGTTGTAGATAATACTGATACAACTACCACAACCGAAACCGTCCCCGAAGCAATTCCACCAGAAGCTCCATCAGAAGAAATAGTCGAAGCAGCTTCTGAAAATGCTGATGCAGAAGAAAAAACCATACCTCCCGTGGAAGAAATTGCTCCCGAAGCCGAACTTGCTCCGACCGCAGAAGCTCCACCAGAAAAAAACCCACCTACTGACCTACCAAAAGAGTGAGTAAATAAGCCTGCATTACTTTTTCTCCTCGAATCAATATATAAGTAAAACAAATCCCCTTCGTGAGAATTTTTCCGGAGGGGATTAATTGATTTTGGATTTTGGATTTTGGATTTTGGATTTTGGATTTTGGATTTTGGATTAGGAGTTAGGAGTTAGGAGTTA
>CAKZYM010000250.1 GCA_937884685.1 uncultured Calothrix sp. | reverse complement strand
ATTACCTGAGTGACAACTGGCTCAACTTTACCTTGTACAGTTTGCTCGGATGATGATGAGTTAATTTGCTCTACTACTTTCGCTGCGACAGAATCCGCTTCCTGTTCGTATTTATCCCCCGGTTTACCAACAGTCAACTTAGTTTGGACTTGCTCTTTTTCTTCCTGCTCTTCCCTTTCACATTCGCTACACTTCGCTTGAATTACCCCATCTAATTCCTGTTGTTCTTTCTCTTCTTCTAATTCCTGACGCTGAACAATTTCGGAATGTACTTGATTTTCTTCTTTTTCTTCTTCTGATTCTTGACGTTGAATGCTTTGCTGACGAATTTCGATTGTATCCTTATATGCTGACTCACCCCTATTGTAAGGACGAAAACTAACGTTATGAAGATGCTTGGTATCTTCCAAAGGTAATTCAACAGGTTTTCGTTGTTTATCCGTTATTTCTTTGGGTTGGATAACTTCGGAAGTTGCTTGATTGTCTTCCCTATCTTCTTTTTGTAATTCCTGACGTTGAATACTTTGCTGACGAATTCCGATTGTATTATTTGCAGGTTCACCCCTATCATAGGGACGAAAACTGACTTTAGAAAAAGGATTGTTATCTAAAAAAGCTAATTTTTGAGATGATTCGTTTTTTATACTTTCTTGATTATCCTGTTCCCGAGCAGTTATTTCCGACTCTTGAGAAGTTTCCGATTTTTTTGATATGGCTTCCTGTGACTCCGAAGTCGAATAATAACTTGGAGGATTCCAACCGCGAACTTTGGGCTTGAAAGACGGAATATTTTGATTCGATGTTGTCCCTTTATTACGGGAAATTCTTTGGCGATCGCTCATCTTCCCAAGGCTACCTCATATCACGGAACTACTACAGCATAAAGTTCCTGTGAAATAGAGTATACAGGTTTATCAAATCAAAGCGTTATGGGAAAACAGTCTAATATTTCTGAAAATTTAGCCCAAAAATCGGGTTGTTTTAGCCATTAGTCGTATATTATTCAAATTTGATTAAGTTAACATACAGCGAATCTATACAGTAGATATTTCATAAATCCCTAAAATTGTAGAGACGTAACATTGCTACGTCTCCAGATGATTACCGGAAAAATAAACAATTCAAAAAATCCACTATCACAACCCCCGATAAAAAGACAAACGTTTAATACCTAGATTTTGCGCTCTTGATTTGCTTCCTAGTGGAAATGCTGTTACTTCAAATTCATAAATACCTTCTAATGAAGGATTTTCAAAGGCTCTTAAACCGATTGTGATAGTTTTACCTGGTGAGATTGGCTCAAAAAGAATTGAAACTGTTTTCGTTTTAGAATTTCTAGTAATGTCTTTGATAACAACTTTTTGTGCTTTCTTACGACGTTTTCCTTCAAAAGCAGTAGTTTTCTTTAAATTAAAATCAATTTTTTCAAATCCTTCACGTTGCTTAATATCTAGTTTTTGCAGTGGTATTTGAGCATTTTCGGGCAAGGTAATAGTAAAGTAATAAGTAGTATTAGGAACTCTAATACTATTGGAGCTAGCACCCAAGTAATTAAAACGCGGTGTCTGCCTAAAATATGCAGTTCTAACAGAGCTAGTTGTTGGTTTTGGTTGAGTTGTAGTTGTCGAAGGTGATGGTGTTATCACAGGTTTGCTTGGAGGTTTATTTCCTGGAGTTGCAACCTGACTATTACTTCTAAAATTAAAAGCAAATTTACCAGTTAAAGAAGAAGATTCCCAAGGTATCTGCTTACCTCCAGTTTGTTCTAAAACTTGGCTGCGTACAGATTTAAACATCTGCTCTACATCTAATCCAGGGGTGCGAATATTACTTAATATTGCCGAAGCATAGGGACTGTTGCGTCCATTACCATCCAAGGCAAGTTTTCCCGGTGCTGTAGAATAAGCAATTAATGTACCGCTCACTGACTGTGCTGGAACAGCTAAACCCCGATTACTAGAGCGCCAACTGCGAGTAAAAGGATTATTACGACAAGCATCTAAAATAATAAAATTAGTTTTATTACGTGCATCTTCAATTGCACCGAGCAATTTTCCTAGGGGATATGCTTCATAACGGACATCTTGTCCCCGCTCAAGTTTTGCACCTACTGGAACTAAATAATTTTCCCCATCAACTTGTACTCCATGTCCGGCAAAATAAAATAATCCGACTCCCCCCTGACGCAATTGACGATTATATTTACTAATCGCTTGTTCCATCTGCTGTAGTGATGCATCTGTTAGTAAAATTACTTCAAATCCCAGTTCTCGCAAACTTTTAGCTATATCATTGGCATCATTAATGGGATTTTTTAATCTACCAACTTGTTGATATTCAGCATTACCGATAATTAATGCCGTGCGTTTTTGACGTGTGATTGTGGAATTATTTTGAGCAATAATTTTTTTAATATTGCTTTGCTTGTATTCGTATATTTGTATTTGCTTTGTGGCTGTTGTAGATGTGCTTCTACTAGCTGTGGCAACAAGAATAAATGGTAATAAAAGTGTTACTATCCCTAATTTTCTGGAAAAAGAAAAAATATTCATTATTTATTATTTTTTATCAAATTATACTATATATGTACTGATATAAAAACTTATACTAGTTAATTAAAAAAATTGACTATGCACCACTTACTACTCACTAACCTCACCCATCAATACAGGTTTGGGTTGAGTCATAGAGCGAGAGCGATTAAGCTTCTTAAATACTTCTATCTGTTTGCTGTGAATTAAGCTTATCTTCAATATCTGGCAGTGGAATTGCTGTATTTCTTCTAGAGTTTGTTTTAGGTCGAGAATTATTACTTCTTTCTCTTAAATTATTATTTGTGGAATTATTTGGTGTAGAATCTGGGGCAGGAACCGTTACTGTAGGAATAGGCTGTGGTTTTGGTTTGACTTTAACGTTAATTACTTGATACTGGGGTTTTAATTTATTAAATATATCGGTTACTTGCAGCTTACATTGAGGATTTGTCACAAATATGCTTTTTTCACCTGTCAAAGGTAAATTACTTCCAACGCAATCAATATCCTCATGCACTTCTTCTGATGAGTCTGCTTGTTCTTTCCAGCCTAATATGACTTGTTTCCCTTCCTCAATTTCCAGGCTTTGTTTCCCGTTAGCAAGAAAAGAAATAATCTTAAAGTTTTTGGGTAATACTTCTACAGCATTATTATTTTCTTTCTCACTATTTCTATTATTAATATCTTTAGAGTAAGCATTGATTTTATAAGCAAAAGAACCCACTGATAATGCAGGTATAGGGATATTGTTACATTCTAAAGCTTGCTCATCATTCAATTGCTGACAATTTTCTTGGAGTAATGAATCCTCTGGTAAACCATTTTTAAAACTCAAGTTTAAAGGTTTCAATGCTTTTCCATCTGCTGTTTTACCAGATATTTGAACTGACTCCAGCAAAGTATAATTTTTAATTTTCCAATTCAATAATATATTTTGACCTTTAGTATATTTATTGTTGACAACTCCGAAATTGACAACTTCTGCAATTTGTTTTTCTTTGACTATAACTTTAGTCTGTTTATTGATTTTTTGATTAGTTTTTCTGGAAAATGGTAAACCACCTGCTCTATATTGAGCTTGTAAATCAAAGGTATATTCTCCAACAATACCCTTTCTTCCCATATCAATATTTGTACATTTTAAAGTATTATTTTCTTTCTTACAAAGTGATTCTAGCTTTTTCCTGAAATCACCTTCTAAAAAATTAGATTGGGGAGTATCAGGTTCTTTAGCAATTAAATCCAATTTTTTTAATTGATTATATTGAGTAATTTCCCAGTTTAATTGAATATCTTTACCTTCTTCAATCTGAGATTTGCTCGCACTAAAACTTTGGATTTTTAAAGGTTCGGGATTTAATAACCTCCAGACAATAAATGCAGTTACTCCAAATATACCTAGAGCAAATAGAAGTAATAACAAAAACTGCCATATAGGACGAGATTTCCAGGTTAAAATAGCTTGTATCTGTTTATCTGGCAATTTATAACTTTGCTTGTCTTCAAGTTCAACTTGAAAGTTAATAGTTCTACCTGCACCAAGCCAAGGTCTTCTCCACCAACCTCTTGGTTTTACTCTGAGGTTAACTTCTGTTTCTGCTAATGGTAATAATTTTACTTGTGTAGGATTAAAATCATATTTACATATTTCATATTCATCGCGAGTTTTAGCATTAAATATCAGTTCTCGAATTAGATTTCCTTGATTGATAATTGATAATATATATTCACCGGAGCGATAACTAACTTGTCCTAAAACTGTTTCTAAATCTACATCTAAACGATAATTGGGAGGAATTCGAGTATAAACTAAGTCAAGTAAAACTAAATCTGGATAATTTTCCGAATATAAGCGAATAGCAGGATTGTAGTTTCCTTCTAATGCATCTTTTGGTGGATGTAACTGTAATAATATCGTGGCTTGAGATTTATTATTGAGTTCTAATGCATTAACTTCGGTTAATCCCTCGCTCTCTAAACCCGTTTTTGGGTAATTGATGGTAAACCAATCCTCATCTAAATCCGGACAATTCAAGCGAAAACGGTCTACACGGTCGGAATTATTGATAACCTGTACTTCTAGCTGTAAAGGTTCACCGGATTTAAAAATCAGTGGTTTATGGGGATTCGTACTTGGTTTAATAAAAAAAGTTGGGTCATTTAAACCAACTCTTGTTTGTTCTTTGAATAAAATTTTAATTTGAGATGGACAATTAATCGGAGTATGTTGCGGATAATGTTCTGGTGAATCTACAACTAAAGTGTAGTCGTAAGTTCCAGGAGAAGCATTAACAGGAAGCGGAAGTTCAAAAGTTATTTCATTACTACTTTCATTTGGACTCAGACTAATACTTTGTCGTTCTGAGTTTGATGTACCGATTAATGTTTGCAATTCTTCATCTAAATTCAGAAATAGATTAATAACAGCATCTATGTCCCCATTATTCGTAACTACAATGTGGATTTTGATTGTTTCTCCTGGCATTCCAGATTGCAGTCCAGGAGGGTTTATATTTATATTTAATGGATTTTGATTGGGAATATACATAATCTTAAAACTTGACTCCTTTGATTTATTGTTTAATTAAATTAAATTATGATTATTATTTATTATTTTGATTGAATGATAACGCGATGTAATTTAACTTTTTTATCTTCTGTTCCAATTAAAACCATTAAATTACCTTGACTATTTATTTCTAAATCAATGCTACTAATAGCTTTGTCACTTTCAGTCTCATATATATTTTTTCCTTTTTTTGTTTGTTCACGCTTATATTCGTCATCTAATTTCCAAACCATAACTCTTCCATCTCCACCACCACTCACCAAGAAACGAGCATCTTCACTAAATACTAAACTATTTACACCAGCAGTCTGAGAAGCTTCCCAAGGCTCATCAATAATAGAACAATTTAATTGATTTATTTGTTTTTTTCCTGTTTCATTTCTAATATCATTGAGACATTTATTTAAATCCCAGGTTGTGATGTATCCATTAGCATCAGCAGTAACTAAGATATTTTTGTCGGGTAATGTTGCTAATGCTAAGATATTGGATGAACTACTTCTTTTTTGTATATAGATTTTTTCAAATCCCTCCTGAATCTGATTTGGATTCCAAGGTAATATGATAATGAATTCTGAATATTTACCAGCAATAACTAAGTTTCCTGAATTCTTTGAAGTAGGAATAAATTTTAGTTTTAAGGCTCTAATTTTAAATCCTGGTTGTATTGCTTTTAATTTTTCACTTAGATTGATTATTTGTATAGGTTCTCGCTCATTTTGGAATTCAGGAGATTCTATTGACCAAAATCTAATTTTACCGCTACCATGACCGCTAAATAAAAAATTAGAATCAGGGGTAAATTCTAAATCAAAAATTTGGTCTTTTTCTTGTATGCTTTTATCTTCTAATTTGCTAATGAGTTGACCAGAATTTACATCTCTAAGTTCAATTGA
Organism: uncultured Calothrix sp.; assembly: GCA_937884685.1. Classification (GTDB taxonomy): domain Bacteria; phylum Cyanobacteriota; class Cyanobacteriia; order Cyanobacteriales; family Nostocaceae; genus Rivularia. The sequence goes on along the minus strand of CAKZYM010000250.1, from coordinate 3,895 downwards.
GCCTTTATCTAAACCCGCTGCTACAATATTATTATCCCTAGGTATAAAGCTTACCAATCTTATTCCGATATCAAGAGTACTTAATAAACCTTTCTTATTGTGATTATTATCACAGATTTTATTGTTGATTTCATTTATTACGATTTCCGGTTTTAGTTTTTGACCGCGGATTTCCCAACGTCTTAATGTACAATCATCAGAGCCACTGATAGCAATACTTCCTACACCATTAAAGTCAACTGAGTTAACACTTGCTTTATGCATTATCGGGTCTTTTTGAGATAGTATCGATGCTATTCCTGCGATTACTGCAAGAAGAGTCAACTGTAGCCACAAAGGTATAATTGGTAAGACTTTTAATTCTAAAGTTTTTGTAGCGGGTTCTGTGGTACTACTCAGACGTTGATCGGATAATTCGGCTTTTGCTTCTAATTGTAGTTTCTTTCTGATTCCTACCCAATGACGCTTGATCTTAATATTTAAATTAATTTGATTTGTTTTGCCAACATCGAGTCTAGCATTCTCAGGAATTTGCTCAACACTACATTTACTAGCGTCTTTACCCTGTAGTTGAATATTAATTTGCTGAATTAAATTACTTATATTTTTAAAGCTTAATTCAAAAGATGCTTTATCTGATTTCCAATTAGGTAACCATTGATGTTTTAACGGAATTATTTGTTGTGGATTGGCAATATCAAATTCTACAAAACCAAATGGTGCTATTTCAATATTACCTTCAACACTATTTGGATGACTATTACTACCAGTAGCTTCTATTTTAAAGGAATAATTTTTACTTGCTGCTTTATTTACTGAAGGAGCTTGACATTTAAAAATAACCTCTTGTTGACAACCAGCTTCCAGAGGAAAACGCTGTTGATAATTACGAATTTTCCAACGCTCATCTATCAAAAATGAGAGGTTAACTTCTGTAGATTGTTGACTATTATTGCTTACTATTACTGGTATATCAACAGGATTACTGGCATCTACATGAAACTGTTTAACTGGAAATTGTAAAGCTAAAATACTGGGTTGATTGTTGCTGCCAATATTTAACCGTAGCAGTAATCGGCGCTCTTGCTTTAACTGTAAAGAAAAAATCCTCACTGTCAAATTTGCAGTACCAATAAATCCAGTAATTGGTGTGTCGAAAATAATCACTTGAAAACTAGTACTGCTACCGGGAGGTTTAGCTGAGGAAACTTCCGGTTCTAATCTATACCATTTTTCCCCTTGATTGCGATTCTCTCCAGCAGCCTTAATATCAATTTGGAAGTCGGCAAATACATCACTATCGTTCTTAACGATTACTTCAAATGAAGCTGGTGTAGTTCCGTTAATAAAGGTTAATTCTTGAGTTGAAAGGCTAGCATTAATATAATTTTTTTCCATGTTTTAATATTGATAATTATATATTTTATAGTTTCAGATAAAACTGTTAATTTTCATTATTTACATTTTCCTGATTGTTTGGAATAGGTTCTTTTTGAAATTGAAGATTCATTCCAATGTAAAATGCCATCCCAAAAATCAGAATCATCCCTATAATTTTCCATAAATGACGATAAAATTGATTATTTTTATTATTGTTCTCATCATCATATAACTTCACCTGCTGTTTGCTTTTTAATGGTGTTTCAAGAATAGTATCAGGTATATCTACCAAATTATTTTGAGAAGAGCTTGGTTGAAATTCAATTTCATTAGATAATGGCTGATTTTCCGCATTGCTTTGAGAATTGCGTTGCTGAAACTGAGTTTTATTTATTAAATGTTGATTTTCCGCATTACTTTGAGAATTGCGTTGCTGAAACTGAGTTTTATTTACTAAATGTTGATTTTCCGCATTATTCTGAGTATTTCGCTGCTGAAACTGAGTTTTATTTACTAAAGGTGGATTTTCCGCATTATTCTGAGGATTACGCTGCTGAAACTGAGTTTTATTTACTAAAGGTGGATTTTCCGCATTGCTCTGAGGATTGCGTTGCTGAAACTGAGTTTGATTTACTAAAGGTGGGTTTTCCGCATTACTTTGTTGATTAGATTGTATTGGTCGAGCAATAGTTTCATCATCAGAACCTTTGTTTTGCCAAGGTTTACTATTAGCTTGTTCAGTAGGTTGTATACTTCGGGAAACAGTTTCATCATGGGAACCTCTATTTCTTAAAGGTTGAAGTAATGCTGTATTGGGAATATCTCCAGGATTAGATTTTCCTGTTTGAGATTGAACCGCAATTTGCAATTCCCTATCTAATTCTTCAACATTTGCAAAACGTTCTTCTGGTTTCTTTTGGAGACATTTCGTCACTACAGCTTCTAATTGTGGTGATATATATTCACCATTAGATTGCGGTAATGATGAACACAGTGGCAATGGTTTCTCATGAGCATGAGCAATTATCCAAGAAGTTTCACTGACTTTACTCCCTTTAAGAGTTAAACCGAAAGGGTCTACTCCGCATAGCATTTCATAGGTTAACAGTCCTAAACTGTATATATCTGCCCTCTCATCAAGATTTTTATCATTTTGTAACTGTTCTGGTGCAGCATAACGAAATGTCCCTACAAATGTAGTAGTTAGGTTTGTCTGTTCTACAGATTGATTGCGGACTTTAGCAAGACCAAAATCCAAAATCTTTACCCACTCACCTAAATTTGTTGTTATGAGGAATATATTATCTGGTTTTAAATCTCGATGAATTACCTTAATAGGTGTTCCACCTTCTTTTTGTAAAATTACTCCCTGATGGGCTAGCTGTAAACCTTTACAAACTTGAGAAATGATTGCTTGTGTTCTATTCACAGATAATCGTTTTTCTCGCAATATCAGTTGTCGTAAGGTTTGTCCCCGTAAATATTCCATCACATAAAATGGATAACCTTCATCAGTAAACCCACAGTCTGTAATCTTGACTATATGGTCACTTTGCAAAGCCGCGCAAACTGCTATTTCACGCTCAAAACGTTTTCTCATCTCTGATGAAGTAACAAACGTATCCTTAAGTAATTTTAATGCTACTTGCTGTCCGACACGGGTATCCATTGCGATAAATACTTCACCCATGCCACCCCCACCTAATCTTTTATCCAAACGATATCGTTGGTTATCACCTACCATACGACCAAGCCAAGGATTTGGAGAATCTGAAGAAGCCATTAAAACCTTCTTTTTTATTACAACTTGTTACTTAATCTCAATCAAAATAAAAAATCAAGTGTATTTTATAGTGTAAATTGAGCTTTGAATTAAAACATAGTCTATTTAACAATTATTTTATTTTTTATTCACAATTAGTAAACTAGATTACAAATAAACTTTACTGTATATATATTCGTACTAATATTTTTTATTGATTCTTAACGATTGAGTGAAAATTTATGTCTCAAAATAATAGGAGAGTCATTTCTTTTATTTTGTAGTGAATTATCAAAACTTTAATTGTTTTATGGTAGTAGTTTTGAGTCACCATGATTTATACACCCCCTCTTTAAAATTATATGAGTAATGCGTTATCCATTGCTGCTGTAACAGCAATACTCAAACATCTACTAGAAAATGGAATGGTTCAAGATTCAATTACTCAAACTGTTGGTGATGTGGTTGTAACGGCAATACCACCTGATATGATTACAGTTGGCAGTGACGAACGAACTCAATTAAATCTCTTCCTCTATCAAATTTCTCAAAATAGAAACGTAGATTGGATTTCTCAAGATTTCCGCGAAAAATATTCTCAGAACCAAGAAAATAAACACTCTAAAAATTCACCTCTGGCTTTGGACCTTCACTATTTATTGACGGCTTACGGTTCTAAAGATTTTCAAACTGAGCTTTTGCTAGGATACGCGATGCAATTATTACATCAAACACCTATCGTTACATCTGATG
>CAKZYM010000249.1 GCA_937884685.1 uncultured Calothrix sp. | reverse complement strand
ATAGATGATGTAAGGCAGATAAACCCTACATTGCGACTGCATTGTATGCAAACTGACAAATTTACACAATCGAATGGCTACATAAAAATGCTTATGTGCTAATGCCACAGTTTACTCAGTGAAGAATCTTTTAGCCAATTCATAAATATTGTCCTTTCCGGTACGGACATATCTTGTAAAGTGTCCATTACCTGATGAGCAAAACTGGAGCTACCAAAATAAGCTTTACCCAATCGATGTAAGTCTTCAAGGAATACAGTTACATAATCTTCTTGCCAGAAAGGAATTTCAATCGGTTCTAAAGGATTAATGTTTAATAAATAGTCAATGGCATTTGGTGAAGAAGCTGCGGGAAATTGCCATCGACTCAAAATATTTGAAATTTCTTTTTTAAACGAACCTGCTTGTTTTGCACCAAGAAATTCTTCAATATCCATGTACACTGCTTGCAACAGCAGAATACTCGCAACTGTCAAAATCTTATTATTTCCCTGAGTGCTTGCTTCACTGTCAAGCTGGTCTAAACGAATTTTTCCCCAAACGCTAAAGCGCTCAACTTCCTGCAACAATACGCAGGCTTTGCCTCGATTATCCGTTAGCTCCCGCCATAAAGCCATGGCTTTTTCTTCTTCACTAGCTTTAAACAAGCTAATTAACCGAAAAGTTTGTCCTTGGTAATGAAGAACTGGCACCTGCTGGTCGCGCTTAGGGTGTACGATACTTGATATTTCAACGTCTTGTCGTTTCAAAATAAACATGAAATTTTTAGATAACTCCTCACCGAGGCATTTTTATATATGTATGGTTTTTATGCACTGCGATATAATAATGCTGCTATACTAACCAACGCTTTGTAATAATTGACGCTTTGAGTTACGACAACACAATATACCTGAGTTATACCCTTTATGTCCGGATTTTTATGTAACTTTATAGTCAATCAAATGACATTTTATCTCCATTTTTCTAAAAAATCATTATTTTGATTGCTTTCCTATTAAATAAATGTTATCCTTTACAAGCTAACTCTGATGGCGAAGTTAACTGGATTAACTTGTTTGGGTGCGTAGCTCAGCTGGATAGAGCAACTGCCTTCTAAGCAGTCGGTCGCAGGTTCGAGTCCTGCCGCACCCGTTTTAGAATTAATTCTCATTCAGTTACCAACTATCAAATTATTGTTTGTAGCAAGCGGTTTATCGGTTTGCTGCAAATTTTCGGAAATTATCCTATTATTTCGCTTCATTGAAATAGGAGTGAATGGATTTTTAACTCGAACGAATACCAAGAGAAAATTTAGCAGACACTTTGGGTATGTTAAATAATACATCTAACCTAAAGTGCTGATAATGCCTGCTAATTTTATCCAGCGGTTTTTCTCCAAAGCTGTTATTAAGAACTGCTCGCAATCAATAAATAAATCTTCTCTTACCAGAAAGATTCTTTTAAATATGGCTTTACGGATAACTATTGTAGTCTTGATATCTACAATAATTAGCTATGCTCACGTAATGTCAAATTTGGAAATTCAGACGAAACAACAACTAGATAAATATATTACTCAAAGAGGACAGCGCGAAAGTTTTATTTTTCAATTATCTCAGGATAATGTAAAGCTTCTGAGCAAGAATATCTTAGAAGAAATTAAGAAACCAATAGCAAAAGACTTAAATACCGAATTTAATAATATTTATTTCCATTGGGATGATGGAACAATCAGAAATTTTCCTCAAGATAGACCCATAGAGGAATTTGATTCTCTTAATTTCCCTAGTTCTTTTATAGGTAAAAATATCAAAATTGATGATGAGCATAAAAAAATTCTGCTTACTGCTTACAAATTAGTTAACAGCTATGGTCATGCGTGGAGTAATCGTTTTGTATATACATATTTTATTACTCCTAACAACTCGATGGTAGTCTATCGGGAAGAAATACCTTGGGGAATACAAGCTAAGTCATCTTTGGAAATAAACGCAGAAGAGTACTATTACACTGCCGACGCAAAACATAATCCAGAAAAAAAATCAGTTTTGACTGGTTTATTTTACGATTCTACTGGAAATGAATGGATGGTTTCTGCGTTAAGCCCAGCTTATGACAACAAAAATAATCTCATCGGTGTTTCTGGTCAAGATATTGTACTCTCGGACTTAATGAAGAATACAATAAATGATAAATTACCAGGAGCGTATAACTTAATTTTTCATAAAAATGGTCGTTTAATCGCGCATCCTCAATACATGAAAGAAATTATGGAAGCGCAGGGAAATTTAAATATTCAGGAGCTAAATAATAAAGCATTGAGTCATACTTTTGAAATTATTAAGCAAGAAAATAGTAGCTTTGGCGTACTTGAAAATATCAAAGATAAGACATATTTAGCATTTGCTTATCTTAAAGGTACGGATTGGTATTTTGTCACAGTTTACCCTAAATCATTACTTTCTAGTTTTGCAATTAAAACAATTAAATTTATTTTGATAGCAGCACTAATATCTCTAATAATTGAAATTGTATTATTATTCTCAGTTCTAGATAAAGAAATTGCTAAACCTTTAAATGAATTAATTACGGTTGCTGATAATATTTCAGCAGGTAAATTAGATATAACTCTGGAGTTAAAGCGAGAAGACGAAATTGGTAGACTTGCTACTTCATTTAATATCATGGCAACCCAGTTAAATACAACATTTAGCAACTTAGAAAATTCCAAAGCAGAATTAGAAAATAGAGTCGAAGAACGTACTCAAGAATTGCAGAATGCTCTAGTCATTTTGCGAAATACTCAAGCACAGATGTTACAAGCAGAGAAAATGTCTGCTCTCGGACAAACAGTAGCAGGTGTGGCCCATGAAATAAATAATCCAGTTAATTTTATTCATGCGAATATTCAATATATTCAAACTTATATCAAAGATTTATTAGAGTTAGTTGTAATTTACCAAGAATATTTTCCTGAAACACCAGAATTTTTACAATATAAAATAGACGAAATTGAATTAGAATTCATCAAAGAAGATTCCGCTAAAATACTTAAATCAATGAATATTGGTAGCGTCCGCATTCGAGAAATTGTGAAGTCACTGCGGAGCTTTTCACGTTTAGATGAAGCCGACTACAAACAAGTTGATATTCATGAAGGAATCGACAATACTTTACTAATTTTACAGCATCGTTTAAAAAATAATTCGACTCAATCTGCGATTAAAATAATCAAGGATTATGCTCAAATTCCTTTAGTTGAGTGTTATGCAGGTAAACTAAATCAAGTTTTTATGAATATCTTAGGGAATGCAATTGATGCATTAACCGAATTTAGAACATCCGATATAATTGCTACAATTTCTATCTCAACACAAGTTATTGATAAAAATTACGTCAGAATTTGTATTGCTGATAATGGTACGGGAATAAATGAAGAAGTTAGTAAGAATATATTTAACCCATTTTTTACTACTAAACCAGTTGGAAAAGGTACGGGATTAGGTTTGTCAATTAGCTATCAAATTATTGTCGAAATTCATAAAGGAAAAATATACTGCGATTCTGAGTTAGGGAAAGGTACTAAGTTTGTAATTGAGATTCCGATTCGTCAGTGATTATAACAGTTTTTATTTGAGTCCAATATACTCGAAACTTCACCCCTTACCCTCTTCTTATCTAGGAGAGGGGTTATCCGACAGGACGAGGTGAGGTTATTTTTATTCAATGCAAGTAAAACCACTATATATTGCGGTGTAGTATGAATTACTTGGCTGCACCGTACAAAATAATGCTGAAAAATGGCAATTCAAATCTCATTAGCTATAATGAATAATATGCAAAAACGTTCATTATTCAATTTTTAGGTGCCTTATGATTGTACAAACCCGAAAATCATTACCTACAAAACCCGGTTATTTGCTGTTCAACTCTAAAGAAATCCAATCAAATGTTCTTAACTTCTACAACCGGATGTGGAAGGAGTACGGGGATATTGTACGGTTGCCAATATTGCCAAATTACTCATCTTACCTGGTTGCTCATCCAAGCTATGCAGAACATGTTTTATTTACCCATCAAGAGCTTTATCCAAAACCTGACATTATCAATAAACCCTTGAATCTAATGATGGGTGAAAGTATTCTTACCGCTGAAGGGGATTCTTGGCTGAAAAATCGTCGATTAATGCAGCCAGCTTTTCATATGAAGCAGCTAGCTAGTTTAGCTGATGTGATGGTTCGTTGTACGGAATCTTTTATCAAGGAATGGGAAGATAAACCCGATGGTGAAATAATTGATATTGCTGAAGAAACGCTAAAATTAACGTTGAAAATTGCCGGACAAACTTTATTTAGTAAAGATATCAGCGATGATAATAGCGTTTTAGGTAAAGCTTTTCGTACTGGATATGAATTTATTGACTACAAGATTAATCATTTATGGACGGAACCTTTGTGGATGCCAACATCTAGGAATACAGATTTTAAGAAAGCGAAAAAAACTCTAGATGATTTAATCCTAGATATAATTAACTACCGTCGCCAAAATCCCAGCGAAAGAAACGATTTACTCTCAATGTTGATGTCAGCAAGAGATGCAGAAACGGGAGAGGGGATGAGCGATAAGCAACTACAAAATGAAGCAATAACTTTGTTAGTTGCGGGACATGAAACTGCTGCATCTAGTTTAGCTTGGACTTGGTATTTATTAGCAGAACATTCTCATGTTGCTGACAAATTACAGGAAGAATTACGAATGGTCTTAAATGGCAATAATCCCAGCTTTGAAAAATTACCTCAACTAGAATATACCCGAAGAATATTTGATGAAACCTTACGTTTATATCCTCCAGCTTGGGGAATAGTGAGAACCCCGGAAAAAGATGACGAAATCAATGGTTATTTGATTAAAAAGAATTCCATTGTCACTGTAGGGACTTTTATGATTCATCGTCACCCGGAATTTTGGGAAAACCCTGATAAGTTTGACCCAGATAATTTTTTACCAGAGAAAGTAAATCAAAGACCAAAATTTGCTTATTTACCCTTTGGTGGTGGAAAAAGAATTTGTATCGGTCAAAACTTTGCCTTAATGGAAGCGACAATTATTATTGCTTTAATAAGTCAGCGATTTAAGTTAGAGTTATTACCAAATAAAAACATAGAAATTGACCCAACTTTTACATTACGTCCTAAAAATGGGATTAAAGTAAAGGTATGGAAACGTAAATAGTCTAAAATGCAAAGACTCGACCCAGAAAAACGCGACGCAATTCTAGATGCAGCTAAACAGCGTCTCCGCAAATACGGAATTCAAAAAACAAAAATGCAAGAAATTGCTAAAGATGTTGGTATTGCTGTGGGGACGCTGTATTTATATTTTAAGAATAAGAATGAGGTATTAATTGCTAGCGTTGAAGCTTACGGACAACAACATATAGCCTATGCAGAAGAAATTTTAAATTCTGAAAAATCTCCACAAGAAAAACTCAAATATTATATAATTAATCGCTTTCGTATAACTGAAGATATTAATAATAGCGGTTCTCATGCAGCCGAATTAGTTCGTGCTGTAATGAAAATAAAACCAGATTTCGTAGAAGAGCAGAGTGGTTGGACAAGAAAAAATGTGTTAAAAATTTTGAGAGAAGGAATTGAAAATGATTTATTTTGTATAGATAATTTAGAGCGAGATGTGGAAGTATTTTTATATTCTATTGGTTACTTTTTTCCATTTGCAACTACAAAACAGTACTATCAGATAGAAGAAAAAGATTTAGCTATGGTGATTGACTGGTTTATTGAAAAGTGGTCATGTTGATTAATTTGATTTTGTTTGAGTTGAATTTAAATTTTGATACATTACCCGCATTTAATTTTGTATCAAAGCTGGGAATAATAAATTCAA
>CAKZYM010000248.1 GCA_937884685.1 uncultured Calothrix sp. | reverse complement strand
AGCGAAATATTTTTTACATCAAGCAGATTGGTTAGGGTTTCTTTTGCACGGATAGTTAGGTGTAAGCGATTATCATAATGCTTTGAAACTTGGTTACGATGTGGAATCGTTGCATTATCCAGAATGGCTTAACAGATTGCAACTATCAATTCAACTACCAGAAGTAGTAATTCCGGGAAATCCTGTAGGAGAATTGCGCTCTGATATTGCTGCAAAATACAACTTTCCCCAGGATTGCGTGGTTTGTGCTGGTACGACTGATAGCATTGCTGCATTTATCGCTAGTGGAGCAAGTTCGACTGGAGAAGCTGTGACTTCTTTGGGTTCGACATTAGTTTTAAAGTTGTTGAGTCGGACTCGTGTAGATAATTCACAATACGGAATTTATAGTCATCGGTTTGGGGATTTATGGTTGACTGGGGGTGCTTCTAATAGTGGAGGTGCGGTTTTAAGGCAATTTTTTAGTAACGAAGAATTAGAAAATTTGAGTCAAGAAATAGATTTAACTAAATCAAGCGGGTTGGATTATTATCCGTTATTGGAAGCAGGAGAACGTTTTCCAATTAATGACCCGAATTTATCACCTAAATTAGAGCCGCGTCCCGACAATTCTGTAGAATTTCTACATGGTTTATTAGAAAGTATGAGTCGAATTGAAGCCAGAGGATATGAGTTATTACAAGATTTTGGTGCTGATAAATTGCAGAAGGTTTATACCGCTGGTGGTGGTGCGAAAAATCAAGTTTGGAGCGAGATTAGAAAGCAATTTTTAGGAGTGGATGTAGTTTCTTCTAATAATACAGAAGCTGCTTATGGGAGTGCTTTGTTAGCTATGAATGGTTTAAGGAATTAAAAAAATATTGCAATACAAATTTCATAATACAAATTTCACAATACCCTATAAGGGTATCGCTATATTTACAAAGCCTGCCTTCGCAGGCTGAAGAGTTGTTAGACTGCGAAGGCAGGCTTTGTTTGTGTAGACCCAGGATAGGATTATATTCTGCGGGAATTTTGATTAATTTTATTTACTAATATTTCAAAGGTATTCTGAGGAATTTAGATATAGTTTTTGCGATTCTAAAAGACTTTTCTGGTGTAGCGAAATAACCTATATCAATATATTTTTTAGATTTGAAATATAATCTGACTCGATAGTTTTTAGCATCATCGCTATTAAGATTAATTCTTTTAATTCCAATAAATTTAATGTTTTTCAATGAGTATTTATTTCTGTATATGTGGTTTTTAAATAATTCTCGACGCTCATGAATAATTTTATTACCGCTAAGATTGATTTTAAAATAATTGGATTCGCTAGTATCAAAACGAATTAATAATATACCGGGAATTAATAATAAAAAAGTAAACCCTAATAAAAATAATTTGACTGTCAGATTGCTGGAACTAGACAGAAACCACAAAAATCCTGCCATAAAAAATAAATTTATGACTAATAGACGAAAAGAGAATTTTCTTCGATTTCTGACATCTTTCAAATCGCTTAATACAAGTAGACTAACCGTTTTTTTTACAACTTTCATGGACAATTAGCCCGTTTCTACTCGTAAGTATTTTTATCAGTTAACAGCGAACAGCGAACAATTAATTTATATCAACTCAGCAACTGTTATTACTTAAAATAATACCTAAAATTATAAGGTTAATTTGATACTGATAATACGTAAATAGTAATTTTTGAATTGATAAGTATTTTCTACTCCCTGTGCTAAATGTGTAATTCTTATAGAATAGCTGTAATGTATATTTCAGTACTATCTGATGACCGAGGAAGAACTGCTACAGTTAATTGAACAAGCAGCAGCAGAGGGATGGACGGAATTAGACCTTTCTGGTAATGAGTTGACTTTTTTACCAGCAGAAATAGTTCAACTCACCAATTTACAATCCCTCAACCTCTGGGATAATCAACTGAGTAATTTACCACCAGAAATTGTCCAACTCACCAAATTACAATCACTCAACCTCAGCTAT
>CAKZYM010000247.1 GCA_937884685.1 uncultured Calothrix sp. | reverse complement strand
TATGTACGACGTGATTGTAATTGGGTCTGGTATTGGTGGTTTAGTAACTGCGACTCAATTGGTGGCTAAGGGTGCTAAGGTGCTGGTTTTGGAGGGATACACTATTCCTGGTGGTAGTTCTGGCTATTTTGAGCGGGAAGGTTATTGCTTTGATGTTGGTGCTTCGATGATTTTTGGATTTGGGGATAAAGGAACGACTAATTTGCTTACCCGTGCGTTACAAGCTGTAGATGTAAGTTTAGAAACTATTCCCGATAATGTTCAAATTCATTACCATTTACCAAATTCGTTGGATTTAAAAGTCACGCGAAATTATGAAGATTTTTTACAAAATTTAATTGCATATTTTCCTCACGAAAGTAAAGGTATTCGTAGTTTTTATGACGAGTGCTGGAAGGTTTTTAATTGTTTAAATCGCATGGAATTGCTGTCTTTAGAAGAACCCGTTTATTTAATGCGGACTTTTTTGAAACATCCACTAGCTTGTTTGGGTTTAGCGAGATATTTGCCGCAAAATGCCGGAGATATAGCAAGAAAGCATATTAAAGACCCAGAGTTATTAAAATTTATTGATATAGAGTGTTATTGCTGGTCGGTGGTACCTGCGGATATGACACCAATGATTAATGCTGGAATGGTGTTTTCCGACAGACATTATGGTGGAGTTAATTATCCTCAAGGTGGTGTGGGACAAATTGCTCAAAAGTTGGTAGAAGGGTTAATAAAAAAAGGTGGGAAAATAAAATATCAAGCTAGAGTAACCCAAATAATTAAGGAAAAAGGAAAAGCTGTAGGTGTAAAGCTAGCCAATAATGCAGAATTTCGAGCTAAACGAATCGTTTCTAATGCAACTCGTTGGAATACATTCGAGAAGCTACTTCCACCAGTAGAAATACCTGCTAATGAGAAAAGATGGCAACTGCGATACAAAAAGTCGCCGAGTTTTTTCAGCTTACATATGGGTGTAAAAGCAGAATTATTATCTCCAGGAACTGAGTGTCATCATATTTTGGTTTCGGAGTGGGACAAGATGATGGATTCGGAAGGAACGGTGTTTGTTTCGATTCCCACGTTACTCGACCCGAAATTAGCTCCTGAAGGACATCATATCATTCATGCGTTCGTTACAAACTGGATTGATGAATGGCAGGGTTTGTCTGAGAAAGAATATCAAGCTAAAAAAGAAGCTACCGCTGGACGGATTCTTGATAAATTAGAAAAAATATTTCCGGGGATAGAAGCGAATTTAGATTACTTAGAAGCGGGGACACCAAAAACACATCGCAGATTTTTGGGAAGAGTTGATGGTACCTATGGTCCGATTCCCAGAAAGAAATTATGGGGATTGTTGGGAATGCCATTTAATCGGACTTCTATTAAGGGATTATATATTGTGGGGGATAGTAGCTTTCCCGGACAAGGATTGAATGCAGTTGCTTTTTCCGGTTTCGCTTGCGCTCATCGGGTGGGGGTGGATTTGGGGTTTGTTTAAGTTCGAGATGACAAACACAGAAGCTAAGTTTAGATAAACATAAAGTTAGGATATCAGTTTGAATTAAATTTCAAATTGCTTAATTAAATAGCTAAAAATTAGAAAAATTATGTTTTGATTAATAATGCTGTTAAGATTCAGAGTACTAAAGTACTAAGAAAAATGATATGGAATTTAATTGTAAACCATACTAAGAAACAAAGTTCGGCGCTACGTATTTGGGCAATAGTTTAGAATTAATTGCAAACATTCCAGATGAAAGAATATATGGAAAATGGCGCTTCTTTAGGTTGGTTAATTAATCGTAAGCTTCTTCAGATTGAAATTTATCGTCCTAATCAAGAAGTCGAAATTCTTCAATCTCCACAAACTCTTTCTGGAGAAGATGTTTTACCAGGATTCGTTTTGGATTTAAGCGAAATCTGGTAATTAAAAAGTCACATAATTAGCGCTACACTTTGCATAATACATAAAAGCATATAGATACTAAAACAATTATCTAATGCAGTTCGTAGAAAGATTCCTTTTCTAAATGCTTGACGTATTTTTAAACTAGTTTTTTAAGAATATCTGGCTCTCCTATTTCTATCCAGTCATCAACAGAACCGGCATAAACAAAATCTTTCAGTCATAAATATCCGAAGCAGTTCATCATCTAGAACAAATCGCAGCATTGGTGAATAAGATATAGAGCGAGCAAGTTGACTCTGTACATCTATTTCTTTACGAAAGTGGAAAGCTATGCGTGAAGCAGGATTGAAATCGTTCTAATTATAAACTGTAAATTCAGTCAATAATTCCTGCTCTCTACGAACTATTAGCATTAGTTTACTTCTTCGTTTCATAACTAAGCTAAATTAGCCTGAAGTAAATTTTCAGATTTAATTTTAGTTAAAAATATAGTATTATAAGTAATTTTGTGCTTGAATAACTATGTTTGTTATTTTAAGTTATGCTCGCTTCCTGAATTACGCAGCCAAACTAAGTTTATTCAAAGATTCTGGTGAAAACTATGTTTTTTAACATAGTTTACGGAACAAGTACATTATTTATTCGGCAAGATTGGATTACTTGTCAAGTAAATATTGTGATTTTTATTATTCCCAATAATCATAGTTGAGACAGGATGAAAATCAGATGATGAAAAAGATTGTAAGGCTATTGATAGTTACGTCTAGTACTTTTACTTTTTTGACCAACATGATTGGTGGAGTATCGCTCGCAGAAGAAACAAAGTCAACAGAGTTTAATTTCAAGAAATATGAGTTTTGGGTGGAGAAATGCCGATTATTGAAGGAAGATAAACAGTATAGCCAGGCTCTGAATGCTTGCGAACAGGCTATTTCTCTCAAGCCTAAAAAAGATAACATTCAATTATGGTTGGCTCGTGGGGATGCTCTATTACAACTGGGTCAATATCGCGAAGCTGCAATTTCTTACGATTGGGTTTTGCAGGAAGATAAAAAGAATGTACCAGCGTTAGTTCAAAAATGTTCAGCTTTGTTGGGATTGAGTAACTATGAAGGTGCGCTTGAGTCTTGCAATTTAGCTTTAGAAAGAAGCGAGAATTGGGAAAACATCAAGCAAATAAAGAATTATTGGGGAAATATTCCTCTTGCAAAAGTCTTGTATATAAAGGGTTCTGTATTCAGAAGAAAGGAAGAATATGAACAAGCTACAAAATATTTTGATAATGCTCTAAAACAGGATAATAATTTTGCTCTAGCATATGCAGGTAAGTGTGGTGTACTTGCAGACCAGAAAGAGTATGTAGAAGCAAAAGAAACTTGTGAAAAAGCTATTGAGAGGTTTAATAATCCTCACTCAACAGAAGAACTAACTGATGAACAAACAGATGAGAGTACTAAAAACAGCGTAAACATAGCAGATGCTAGCGATGCGATTATTTGGTATGAGACAGGAAGAGTAAAGCAGAAATTGAATGAGCAAGCAGAAGCTTTAAATAATTTTAATCTAGCTATTCAAGTTAATCCCAGATATTCTCAAGCTTTAGCCCGTAAATCCGAGATTCTCAATAAAATGGAAAGGTATCAAGAAGCATTGGATAATTGCGAAAGTGCTTTAAAAGGTGATAAGCAGTGGAGCGATACCAAGGGTTTGGCTTATATATGGTATCAACGCAGCGCAGCACTTTTGGGATTACAGAAATACGAGGAAGCATTAGCGTCATCGGAAAATGCAATAGCTATTGACCACAAGTATGCAGAAGCTTGGAATAATAAAGCTGTGAGTTTATGGAAATTGGGACAGTATGAAGCAGCAGAAAAAGCGATAAAAACATCAGTTCTGAATTATTCTGGTTCATATTATGCTCAAGGATATGCTAATCGCGGTAGAATCTTGAGTTCTTTAAATAAACATGACGAAGCTATTTTAGCTTACGGATATGCAAGTCAAAATATCGAGAATTTAGATAAAAAATCGCTTCATGTGTTTTGGTTAAACAAAGGTGTAGCAGAAATGCAATCAAAGGATATGAAGGAGCCGCAAAAATATCAAAATGCACTATTTTCGATTGGAAAATCAATTACTTTCCAACCCTCCTTTGCAGCTTATTATAATAAAGGTATAATTTTATCAAGGTTGGGCGATAATATCATGCCAAAAGTGTCGGAATTAGAAGATATTAGAAATCAAAAACAATATCAAAAAGCAATAGCGAATTATCAGAATGCAATAGAATCTTTTGATAAAGCTAATGAACTTTTACCCGGAAATTATTTAGTTTTGACGGGAAAAGCTATTGTATTGATGAATTGGGGAACTTTGGATAAACAGAAAGAAGCACTAAAGGAATTTGATAAAGCTTTAAGAGTTAATCCCAGCTATTCACTTGCTATTAAAAAAAGAAAAGAATTAATTAAGCAGATGACAAATTCTTTGAGGCTGAACGATGCTATAAAAAATCAATAATATCTTTTTTCATCATTTAAATATAACTAGCGACGAAAATATTTATGAATAATTTTCGTCGTTACTATTAATTCTCTCAATTTTTAGTTCGTGCAAAAGATGTTAATTCTTATCCTCGTGCGTCGGTACAGATAAAACGAGATGTGTAACAGATTATAAATTAGCCCTTACCTCTCACTTATTACTTATTACTTATTACTTCCGCAAAACGGTACTAATCACTTAAGTCA
>CAKZYM010000246.1 GCA_937884685.1 uncultured Calothrix sp. | reverse complement strand
AAACTTTTCAGTCACAACATCTTTATCAAGAGGTAAATTACCATCCTTACCAAAAACAGAAGGAAAATATTGCGGATGAATTTTACCCAACATCACATTAGCATCCGTCACAGCTAACTTACCACCGCGACGATAACAAGCAGGTCCCGGATTTGAACCAGCCGATTCCGGTCCCACCCGATAGCTAGAGCCATCAAACGATAGAATCGAACCACCACCCGCAGCGATTGTATGTATTGCTAATACAGGAACTCGCATCCTAGCACCAGCAATTTCATTTTCTAACTGTCGCTCGTACTCACCATTAAAATGGGCAACATCGGTACTAGTTCCCCCCATATCAAAAGTAATAATAGAATCGAAACCACCCCGCAAACTAGTTTGAACCGCACCAACAATACCACCCGCAGGACCGCTTAAAATGCTATCCTTACCTTGGAATTGTTGAGCATCAACCAAGCCCCCATCCGATTTCATAAACATTAATTTTACACCGGGTAATTGACTAGCAACAGAGTCAACATAGCGACGTAATATCGGAGTTAAATACGCGTCAACAACAGTAGTATCTCCCCGTGAAACCAATTTCATTAACGGACTAACTTCGTGAGAAATAGATATTTGTGTAAAGCCGACATCGCGAGCAATTTTACTTACCTGTTGCTCGTGCTGCGGATAATTGTAACTGTGCATCAACACCACAGCACAGCTACGAATTCCCGTATTGTTAACTGTTTCTAAATCTTTTTTTACTGCTTCAATATCTACTGGGATTAACTCATTACCTTTTGCATCATACCGCTCGTTAACTTCAATTACCCGCTCGTAAAGCATAGTCGGTAAAATAATATGACGAGCAAAAATATCGGGTCGATTTTGATAACCGATTCGTAAAGCATCCTTAAATCCCTTAGTAATCACAAGTAAAACCCTGTCACCCTTTCTTTCCAATAAAGCATTAGTAGCGACAGTAGTACCCATCTTTACCACCTCAATTTCTTCTGTGGGAATCGGTTGGTTGCTAGGAATTCCCAAAATATCGCGAATACCTTGAATCGCTGCATCTTTGTATTGTTCTGGGTTTTCTGAGAGGAGCTTGTAGACAATGACCCATTGTTGATTGGGGAGAGGAACAATAAGGAAACGCTGGGGATGATTTGTCAGTTGGTTGATTGTGGTTTGATTGTTGGTGACAGCGACAATATCGGTAAAGGTTCCACCCCTGTCTGCGAATACTTTTAGCATGGTTTTGGTTTTATTATAGAAGTACCCTTCATCAAAGAATAGATGATGTCGAGACGCGATAACATGGTCGTTTCTACAAGAGTTATTGTTATTTAATAAAGGTTTTACGGAGAAATATAATTATTGTATTTTTGTAGGGTGCTGTTAGAAGCAGGATAATATTGTGATTTCACGATTGATTTGGAATTCGTCTAACGCACCATTTATAATTAGCAGGTTACGAAAAAGGCTGATAGTACAATACATCATTCAAGTCTACTAACATTATTAGATTTTTATCACACCCACCTACGGTTGCAAACCGTAGGCTAATAGCGAAAGTCTATTGAAATAGACTAATAAAATTAATTTTCAACATTATTTTATATCTACATTAAACCACCAATCTCGCGGTTGTCCTTGGATGAATTTTAGTTTACCTAATACCTTTTCAATTCTAAGCGGTAAAGTGTAAATTCCGGAAATATAAATGCAATCTTCTTCTGGTTTAATACTGAAATAGGTAATTCTTGCTTTGTAATCAGTTAAACGTCTAATTTTGACGTATCCGATAATTTCAATATCTTCTGGTAATTCGTATTTCTCTTTAGTCAAAAGATATCTTTGCTCTAATTTATCAGCTATTTTGTTTATTTTTTTTTGCTTGGGTAAACGATTATGAAAGCAGTAATTATATGTACGACCGCATTTATTATCTCCTAAATCTTTGAGATGAGGAATATTTTTTATACGAATCATGCTTGCATCGTAATAATTCATAGAAGCTAATTTTGATAAAAATTATCTGCTGAATAGTCCATAAAAATGTTTACATTATTTCACTTTTACCATCATAAATCTTCCCATTGACCCCATTCATCCTTAAACCAACCTAGACTACGCCAATTTCCACGACCATTAGACTGTTTTCTATAAGTAAAATAAAGATAGCTTTCTCCGGTTTTTAGTTGTAAACGTTTATCACCAGTAGTATCAAACATAAATAATGGAATACCAACATCAAAACCATCTACGATATCACCACTAATAAAAGCTGACCAAGTTACAGATATAGGAAATTTTCCTTCTTTCCCAGTCCATATCCATCTACTAAACGACGGATACGGGTTTCCAGTGACTAAATCAATTTTAGGATCGCGATGAAAATCTTGTCCAATAAAATCGCGAAAATCATCCAATAAAGCATCTATAATTTTATACCAAATTTCTCTACTATATTCTTCCTCTGCTATTCCTGCATTCCAAAGCTTTTGTTCAAGTTCTAAATTCATTTTTACTAGCTACATAACTCAACTATCACAAAATTTGATTGTATACTGTTTGATTTTTATATTAGCTTAATAGATATAAAGTTATTTTAATGAGCAAAAATTGTTAATATTATCAACTCAATAAAAAACGGTGTCGTACTCTCTTAATGACGACACCATAAAAAAATAATATTAATTAAATAATTCCCTATTCTTCAACAACTTTCCTAGCTGCTAAATATTCATACATTTTCCATCTTTGATTAACTTCTATCTGCGCTTCTTCCATCAATTTTTTGGCAATTTCTGGCTTATTTTTCTTCAGCATTTTAAATCTATTTTCCTTATACATTGATTCTTATGGTGAATTTTTCGGCTGTCTCATGTCTAG
>CAKZYM010000245.1 GCA_937884685.1 uncultured Calothrix sp. | reverse complement strand
GAGTTAGGAATTAGGAGTTAGGAGTTAGGAGTTATGAGTTAGGAATTAAGAGTTAGTATTATTATTTCTACCCCTTCTTCCCCATCTTCCCCCTCTTCCCCCTCTTCCCCATCTCCCAAGAAGAAAGGAACCGAGCATTTTTGTCAGAGTCATTTTAATGTGGAGTGGTATTGTTGTCTCTTATCATTGACTAACAGCCAATTATTAATGACTAATAACTAGTGTCTTACTGATTATAAACTGATGATTCAAAGTGTTTCCAAGCATTGGTGGAAGAATAAGTCAAAGCGTGCGGTTCTGGCTGTGGGGCTATCAATTTTATGGGTAATTTTGGTTTCGGGGATTGCTTTTTTTTGGGGTTTGGGAAATTTTAGCTTGATTGATGAGACTGAACCGCTATTTGCGGAAGCTTCTCGTCAAATGTACATTACGGGTGATTGGATTACACCTTATTTTAATGGGGAAACTCGTTTTGATAAACCTGCTTTGATTTACTGGTGTCAGGCAATAGCCTACACGATTTTTGGGGTGAATGAATGGGCTGTACGTTTACCTTCTGCTATTGCGGCTTTGGGTGTGGTTGGTTTGGCATTTTATACTCTACATTGGCAGCAAGCTCAAAGAGACGGTTTGCAGGGAGTTGACCGTCCTTCTCGACGTTGGTTAACTGCTGGTTTGGGTGCTGCTGTGATAGCTTTGAATCCGGAAATGATTGCTTGGGGTCGGGTAGGTGTTTCGGATATGCTGCTGACCGGATGCATGTGTTCGGCTCTGCTATGCTTTTTTCACGGATATTCCCAACCTGCGGAATCTAATTTCAAAGCACGCTGGTATTTTGCTTTTTATGTATTAATTGGTCTAGCTATTTTAACTAAAGGACCTGTGGGTATTGTTTTACCCGGTTTTATTATTTTTCTATTTTTAGTTTATCTGGGAAATTTTTGGCAGGTAGTTAAAGAAATTCATCTAATACGAGGTTTATTTGTTATTGCTGCGGTGTCAGTTCCCTGGTATGCATTGGTAACTTGGGAAAATGGTTGGAATTTTATTGATTCGTTTTTCGGTTTACATAACGTTGAGCGGTTTACGGATGTTGTTAACGGACATTCGGCTCCTTGGTACTTTTACTTTATAGTCGTAGCGGTTGGTTTTGCTCCCTATGCAGTTTACTTACCTGCTGCGATGATAAGACTGAAGTTTTGGCAGCGTCAAGCGTGGGTATCTACGGAACGCTCTCAACAACTTGGTTTATTTGCTTTTTGGTGGTTTATTGGTGTTTTTAGCTTTTTTACAATTGCTGTTACTAAGCTTCCCAGCTATGTATTACCATTAATGCCAGCGGCTGGTATTTTAATCGCATTATTGTGGAGTGATTTAATAGTAGATAAAAGTACAGATAATATTAGAAAAGTATCTCAATCTGTATCTCCAGTTTTTCTTTCTTCACCTTTAATGCAAGCAAGCGGATGCTTCAATGTCATCTTTATCTCAGCAGTAGGATTTGCCTTTTTTGAAGTTACTAAATTAATCGGTCCCGACCCAGCAGCACCAAATTTTCAACAAATGCTGCAAAGGTCTAATTTACCAGTTTTGGGAGGAATTATTTGGGTAGCTGCGGCTGTAATTATTGCGATTTTCTTAATACGTCGTCGTTATTTACATTTAATCGGTATCAACTTACTAGCATTTTCTGCATTCACTATATTGGTTTTAACTCCTGCTTTATTTGTATCGGATGCTAGTCGTCAGCTACCTTTGAAGCAACTATCGCAATTAGCAGCACAGATACAAGAACCTGGAGAAGAAATATTAATGATTGGGTTTAAAAAGCCCAGCGTTGCTTTTTATGCTGAAAGTAAAATTAATTATATTAAAACTAACCAGAAAGCAGCAGATTATATTAACAATCAAGCAAAATCTGGCTCAATATTAGTATTAGCAGAACCAAAAAGGTTTCCTAAATTGGGTCTAGAATCAACCGAATATGAAAAGTTAGCTGAAAAACAAGCATATGGTTTGATTCGAGCCACAATCAGTGAACAGTGAACAGTGAACAGTTATCAGTGAACAGTTATCAGTTATCATCCTCGTAAGTTGGGTTAAGCAAAGCGCAACCCAACATTACTAACTATTCCTTACTAATTATTAATTGACAATAAAGGTTCTTAATAGAGACTTTAGTCCTCAATCCGAGTGATAAATCGTTTACTAAAAACCTTTTAACCATTCACAATTAATGTAGTTTACTGTTAATTGTTAACTGATAACTGATAACTGATAACTGATAACTGATAACTGTTAATTGTTAATTGACAAAGCTTGATTAATTCTAGTTAATAGATTTTCCATAGAAATTGAACGAGGCAAAACTTGTGTACTAGTAGTTGCTGAAGTTTCGGATTTTTCTAATTCAATTTGATTGGAATTTAATCCTTGGTCGAGTAGTAGCAGTGGTGGTAAATCCAAAGCTTTTTTTTCTAATATTTCTATTACTGATTGAATTTTTATTTCTATGGTTGATTCTCCCAAGCAAATCAACAGTAAATCGACACTTTCGTGACGTAGCAGTTGTAGAAGTTCTTCCCAAGTATTACAAATGGCTGCTTTAAAACCCGCTGTTTGTAGGTATTGAACTAAAGCTTGAAACCATTCGGTTGGACGATTTGTCTGAATTTCTTCGTCATTTAATGGACAAGGAAGTTTTGAGCTACAGGGTAAATTACTTGCTTTGCGATTATTTTTCTTCGTTTCCTTTGTTTCAGAATCTATTACTGCTCCTGGTAAATCGGGAATTATGTTGAAATCAACAACTAAAATGTTTGGAGGACAGCATATACCAGCAGCAATTTGTAATACTGATAGTAAAGTTGGTGCTTTTTCTTTATCAATATTGTTATGTTTTCCTAGCTGCGTTAAACAAGGAAATACCGATAGACTATTAATCTTTGATGCTGCTTGCGTTGTTTCTACGTTACGAGTTACTAAAGGTAGAGATGCTAAAGATTTACTCTCACCAATTTTTTCTAAGTAAGTCTCAGCAATAGGCATTTCTACATCTAATAAAGCCACATCGAACTTCCAAACACGAGCTAAAAGTTGTGCTTGTTCTAAGTCATCTGCTTCTATGACCCGATGTTTTCCTAAAGATGCATCATAACTTAATGATTCTACCTCGGGTTCAACTAATCTCAATATCCGCAACGGGGTTTTTGCTTCGAGGGTATTACAGTTTTTAATATCTGTTGGTTTTTCTTCGGGTATATCGCATTGAGTTTCTAATTACCCCGCATAGGCTTGATACTGTACTGGTAAACTAAGAAAATAATCGGCACGTTTGCCGAATGCTTGCTCTTTCTCTGCTGCACTAGCTGTCACAATCACCGGAATATCCCGAGTTGCAGCATCTGATTTTATTAATGTTAATACGTCCCAACCCGAAAGTATAGGAAGCAAGGGATTAATGAAAATAGCTTTGGGTTGTAGTCTCCGAGCTTTTTCTAATGCTTCGCATCCAGAACGAGCTACTACTACTCTGTACCCTAAAGTACTAAGATATCTGGAAAAATCATCTATATATCTCGCTACTGTTTCTACAACTAATACCAAACTGTTAGGAAAAGTTTGTAATTTGTGAATAGTATCTTGATTATTAGCAGATAATAAATTTTTTGTAGAAACAGGAATATTCTCTACAGATAATTCCTTAAGAGAAGGAGAGCTACGTAATGGTCTATCTTCTGTAATTTCTAGGTCTTTTGCTAAATATCCTTCTGTATCGCTTAAACCGATTTCCCCAACCACTTTATGAGGAGGAGATGGAGGTAAAAGCAGTGTAAATTGGCTTCCCGAACCTTCCCTAGATAAAAAGCTGACATCACCACCATGAAGTCGAGCTAATGCTCTAGTTAATACTAAACCCAAACCCGTTCCTTCATGTTGACGGGTCAGAGGATTTTCCAACTGCTGGAACTTTTGAAATATCAAATGTTGTTGACTATCAGCAATACCAATACCTGTATCCCAAACGGTAAAAGCTATCCAACCTTCCCAACTATTTATCTGTAAACCAATTTCACCACCACTAGAAGTAAATTTATAAGCGTTGGACAGCAAATGAACCAGCATTTGACGCAAACGCAGTTCGTCGGCAATAATTTCTTCTAATCCTGACTCAATATCCAGAATAAACTGATACTCTTCATCTAAATCCGATTCTTTCGCTTTGGTTGTTTGAGCGTGAATCGCTTTCGCTTCATTTAAAGCGCGATCGCAAACGTTTTTGATATTAACTTTGACGGGGGTCAAGGTCATTTGACCTGTTTCCATGCGGGTTAAATCTAAAATATCGTTAACGACGCTCATCAAATGACGACCGCTTTGATGAATGAGTTGAGCGTATCGTGCTTGTCTATCGTTAAGCTTTCCTAACTGCTGGTCGGATAGCAAACGGGATAATCCCAATACTGCTGTTAAAGGAGTTTTTAGTTCATGACTAATACAAGCCAAAAATTCATCCTTCAAACGATTAAGCTGAATTAAATCGGCGTTTTTCGCTGCTAATTCTTGCGTCAACTGCTGCTGTTCGGTAATGTCAGTAGCCAGAACTAACCACAATTTACCATTTTCCGCTATTTCCTCATGCTTTAATTCCTGGAGATCCGTATCGGTACTTTCTACAGGTATTTTCGCAAATCGCCAAACTCTTTCTTCTCCTGTCTGCATTTTTACAACGCAGACGCAGCTACCCGGTTCGCTATCGATAAAACAACGGTGTAAGGTATGATTTTCTGCTGAGTAGTTTAACTCGGGATTCACAGCATCTGTTTGTGAAACCACATTCCCTTCAATTGTATTTTCCCAAAGTTCTTTTAAACCTTGGGGGTCTCTTAATTCACCAAGCTGTTCGTACCAAAGCTGATTTCGCGATACTACTTCTTTAGTATCTGTCTCTAACATTAAAGCCCAAGGAAGTCTCTTGAGTAACTGGGCTACATATTTATACTCAAGCTGATTTTTGCCGCGATTCTCGTTATCGTGAATTTGATTCTTGGCATCCGCATAGCTGATACCATAATAATTATCCGAATTGATATTGGTTCTCAAATTTCTAGGAAGAACCTTTAGAGAATTACCCGCTTGTTGATATCCTGTTTCTACTTGACCTAAAGTAGCTGCAACTTCCTTTTTGTTTTTGGAAAAAGCTAAGTGTCCTAACAACTTACAACTATCTAAAATCCCTAAAAATTTGCCATATTCATCTACCAGTAACCAATTTTGAGAGTTTACTGGCAGTTTTCGATTACGCAATTTGGCACCAAATTGCTCTAAACTTAAAGATGAGCTTAAGATTTGGATTGGTTGGATAAATTCTTCATCCAAACAAGATATTGGTAGATTCCAATCATCAAAGTGTGTGTTTCCTAGCTCATCCTGTTTTCCATAGATTACAAGCGCTAGCAGGTTCGTTGCATCGAGCAAACAAAGAGGCATATGTTGCTCGTTGAGTACTACTAGTTGAGAACGGTGCTGGTCTTGTTCAAAAAAAGATAGCACTTCTTTTACAGAAGTAGTTTCGTAGCAACAATGTACTCTAGTTATAAACTCGTAAAGCGGGTAATGTTGAATTGACATATGCCTTCTGGAGTTATTCTTCCTTAGGAAGCGTCCGGCATCACTAACTCACTGCTTGTCTTGTACCTTTTAAAAGTCGTCTACTTTGACTTGATACTTAAAAAAGGCGATAACAATTACAGGGTGATTTTTACCGAAACTCCATGCTTGATGCAAGCCATGGAGCTTGATCTCGCGGGAGCCTACTTACCTTACAAGAGCTGTTGGTGCGGCGGTTTCTCCCTTTACTGCCAGCGGATACAATTAGGAGGCAATTACTTGCGTCCCTTGGGAGTCAATACCATAATGCATCTGATAGCAGGTATTAAGACAATTATTACTCCAAAATTTCACTAAAAATCTTTAGTAATTATAATGATTCAAATTACGACATTTTTTAAACTAACTTCATCTATCTTATTATTCCGCAAACTTCAAATATTAAGATTATTCTTTTTTAACTAAAGTATTCCTTAATGCTTAATTCCAGCATAAAGCTTACTAACTGAAAACACAATAGCAGTAATATAAAAACTTTATATAAATTATTATTATTTGTAATTAGTTTTTTCTATCTACTTTCTAAGACAAAGTGTTATCAATTGAAAGCGATTTATTGTGCTTGATTAAATAATTAAAGAATTAAATGAATTCCAATGCTAAATAATCCGAAAAAGGAGATTATATCGATAAAGAATAGTATGCTTTCAAAGTTTTTTCCTAAACAAGTAGATAAGTTTAGCTGCTTGCAATAAATATTTTTCTATTTCAAGGATAACGATAAAAATATGTATGACTTAATATGATGTTTAACAATGCTCGTGCCACTGAATTTCTTTTATCACAATTCAAGGTTATGTTACCTGATTGACAATCGGATAATTGACTGAAAAATAAAATTACTATTTCCTTTATTGTATAAATAATCAAAAAGGCTATACGTAGTTTTAGATGAATGAATAACCATAGGGAAAATCGGATATGTAGTTAGATGTCACAATCTGAAATGATGCTCCTTTTCGAGCAAATGGATGCAAAACAAAAAGAAGAAATTTTGCAACAAATAAAATCTGAGTACCGGCAAATTCTAATTAAATATTTTACCAATGACGTAAATCAAAAAGAAAAAATAGATAAATTTATTAATACAATATTTCGTGTTAATATTCCCGTGCCTCAAATAATCGAAATACATATGGAGTTAGTCGATGAATTTTCCAAACAGTTAAAGATAGAAGGCAGAAATGATTATAGTTCATTACTTCTTGATTATCGTTTGACATTGATTGATATGTTAGCTCACTTGTGCGAAATGTATCGACGCTCTCAGACATAAGACGGGTTGATGTTTTCTGTTATTTATCAGAAGATAAATAGATGAAATATAAATATTTATTGTTTAAATACTGTTTAAAATTTATCCCTTTTCTTGTCATAAATAGTTTCTACCCCAAGATACGCGTATGAACCATCCAGATGGTCAAACCTACGTCCTGAAGCTTTACGTATCAGGAAACACCCCTAACTCAGTACAGGCACTTAAAACTCTAAAAACAATATTAGAGCAGGACTTCAAAGGAGTTTATGCTTTAAAAGTAATAGATGTTCAGAAAAACCCACAGCAAGCAGAGGAAGACAAAATTTTAGCTACACCAACACTGTCAAAAATTTTACCGCCACCAGTTCGTAAAATAATTGGGGATCTATCTGATAAAGAAAGAGTTCTTATCGGATTAAATTTGTTGAATTCACAATTAAACGAGCAAGAAAACAACTCGGAATAGTAAACTATATAGAGGTTAATAAAAGGGCACTAATGAAGGAGTATTTTGGAGCTATTCGATTTGAGATTTTAGATTTATAATTTTGGATTGTTATCTTCTTGAAGGAGGAGATTAGGGAAAATTTTAGGTTTAAGATTATTCCTTGCGGTAGCGAATGGCTACCCCTTACTCTTTAATCTAAGATCCAAAATCCTTCTTGGAAAGCTTTAGAGAAAGAAAATTTTTCCGACTTCTTTCTTCCAACTTTCCGCAAAATCCAAAATTAGGAGGGTCAATTTATTATTTGTAATTAATAAGCAATGAGCGATAAAAAAAAACCGCTACACACCAACCAACCTTTAACAAATCGTGGTGTTGAAAAAATTCACACCTTAATAGAAGGTTTTGATGATATTACTCATGGTGGATTGCCAAAAGGTAGAACAACTCTAGTCAGCGGTACCTCTGGTACGGGTAAAACATTATATTCTCTTCAATTTCTTTATAACGGTATTACCCACTTAAAAGAACCAGGGATATTTGTCACTTTTGAAGAAGCTCCCAACGATATTATTAGAAATGCTCACATATTTGGTTGGGATTTACAGCAGTTAATAGACGACGGTCAGTTATTTATACTCGATGCTTCCCCCGATCCTGAAGGTCAGGAAGTCATCGGTAATTTTGACTTATCAGGACTGATAGAGCGTTTACAATACGCGATAAAAAAATACAAAGCAAGACGCATTTCTATTGATTCAGTAACAGCAATATTCCAACAGTACGAAGCAGCGGGTTTGGTTCGACGAGAAATTTTTCGTTTGGTAGC
This sequence comes from uncultured Calothrix sp., assembly GCA_937884685.1. Classification (GTDB taxonomy): domain Bacteria; phylum Cyanobacteriota; class Cyanobacteriia; order Cyanobacteriales; family Nostocaceae; genus Rivularia. Next base: position 7,148 of record CAKZYM010000245.1, on the reverse strand, counting down.
ACGTTTAAAAAGTTTAAGCGTTACTACCGTAATGACAACCGAACGACGAGAAGAATACGGACCGGTAGCAACATTCGGAGTAGAAGAATTTGTTTCGGACAATGTAATCATTTTCCGTAACGTTTTAGAGGGAGAACGTCGGAGAAGAACCGTTGAAATTCTTAAATTACGCGGTACGACTCATATGAAAGGGGAATATCCTTTTACAATCACCAACGAAGGAATCAATATTTTCCCATTGGGAGCGATGCAGTTAACTCAACGCTCCTCAAACGCTCGCGTATCTTCAGGAGTCGAATACCTAGACCGGATGTGTGGGGGTGGATTTTTTAAAGACTCGATTATTTTGGCTACAGGAGCTACAGGTACGGGTAAAACCTTGTTAGTCAGTAAATTTTTACAAGAAGGTTGCTATCAAGGCGAACGCTCGATACTATTTGCCTATGAAGAATCCCGCGCTCAACTTTCTCGTAATGCTAGTTCTTGGGGAATTGATTTCGAGGAGTTAGAAAAACAAGGATTGCTAAAAATTATTTGTGCTTATCCCGAATCAACTGGTTTAGAGGATCATCTGCAAATTATTAAGTCAGAAATTTCTGAATTTAAACCTTCTCGTATTGCTATAGATTCTCTTAGCGCTTTAGATAGAGGTGTTTCTAATAATGCATTCCGGCAATTTGTGATTGGTGTAACGGGTTACGCGAAACAAGAGGAGATTACAGGGTTTTTTACTAATACTACAACCCATTTTTTAGGCTCAAACTCAATCACCGATTCTCATATTTCAACTATCACCGACACGATTATTCTATTGCAATATGTCGAAATTCGTGGGGAAATGTCGCGAGCAATCAATGTATTTAAGATGCGCGGTTCCTGGCACGATAAAGGTATTAGGGAATACAATATAACACGTGAAGGTCCGCAAATCAAAAATTCATTCCAAGATTACGAAAGAATTATCAGTGGTGTGCCGAGCCGCGTTAGTATCGATGAAAAAGCGGAACTATCTCGAATTGTTAGGAGTTTTGAAGATGATCAAACATCTGATTCTTAGCATTCGAGTTTACATTGTCAGGGTTCTAAGCGTGATATAGTCTGTGGTGAGAATATAAGTTTCTGCCGCTTAATTGTAGTGTGAGGAATTGCGGTGAAAGCACAGCAAATATTAAATAGTTTATTACCCGGTGTGACAGCAGCAGTCCTAACTGCTCAGCCAACTCTGGCTGATACCGTGACTGTGGAGAACTCACATTCGGGTGTTTATCCAAGTATCTTTACCACTAGTCAAAGTGGTGAAGATATTTTAAGTAATACTTTTAAACCGTCAACTGATACAGTTGACAAAAAGTATCCAGCACCATTTACCCCCGCAGGGGTTGAATTTGTCAACCAGAAACCAGTCAATCATCATCAGATTGGCAAAATGGAGGTGAATGGGAAAACTGGAGCCTCAATTAATGCGATAAGCAGACCGGAGCTAAATCTCAAATCAGATGGCTTGAAAACGACTTCTCATAGAAGTTTAGTCCAGCCCCTGAGAAAACCTGCTTCTCGAAAAATTTCTTATGGAAATAACAATTCATCTGGAATCAAGAAAATTTCCCCCGTGGGAGTCAAGAGAAACCCAGATGAGAAAATATTTCAAAAATTTCAGCAAATTGCTACTGGATCGGGAGCGGCAGATTTATTAAAAGTACAACCATGCCCCATACAGCAGGATAATCCACAAAGGGGACAAGATGATGCAAAATTGCAAAATACATTATCATCCTCTGCGGCTTCAGCTTGCCAAAAAATAAATTCTATTCCTAATTCTATTTCTAAAAATAGGTTAGCTCAGTCAGTTTCTCCTGCCCTTGTGCAGCCAGTAAGACCCGGTTCAAACGGCCCAGCACCAATTGCTCCCAGCCTTGACCCCAGTGCAAACCCCTTGCAATATCCCACTAAGCCTTCGGAAGTCAAAGTTGAACAAAATCAACCACTGACATTAGAACAGGCTTTAGAATTCGCAAGACGCAATAATCAAGAGCTACAAGTCGCTTTATTGCAGCTAGACCGGGCAAAAGCAGGGTTGAAGGTAGCAAGAGCCGCTTTACTGCCTAACGTCGGTTTAAATGCTCAAGTAGGTCGCAGTTCTTCTGCACAATCCGAACTTCAACGTAGACTTCAAGATTTACCTGATGATACTGATGACCCCACTACCGCTTTTAGTGGTGGAGCGCAAATAACTTACGATGTGTACACATCAGGATTGCGGTCTGCGCGCATTCGTCAAGCAAAAGAACAGCTACGCTTGCAAGAATTAGACGTTGAGCGTTTATCGGAAGAAATCCGGCTTAACGTAGCTACTGAATATTACAACTTGCAGCAAGCAGACGAACAAGTTCGCATTTCCAAAACTGCTGTAGTTAACGCTGAAGCCAGTTTACGAGATGCGCGAGCATTAGAAGAAGCTGGTGTTGGAACGCGCTTTGATTCATTGCGTACTCAGGTTAACTTAGCAAACTCCCAGCAACAGTTAACAAACGCTCGTTCTCAACAGCAAATTGCTCGTCGTCAGCTAGTAACTAGATTGAATCTAGCCCAGTCAAGTACTCTTTCAGCAGCAGATCCAGTCAAGTTGGCTGGTTTATGGAATCAATCCCTGGAAAACAGTATAGTTTTGGCTTATCAAAATCGTCCCGAACTGCAACAGCAGTTAGCGCAGCGCAACATTAACAAGCAGCAGCGACGGGAAGCACTTGCACAGCTAGGCCCCCAGGTGTCCGTTGAAGCTAGCTACAGTCTGCTCGACCAGTTTAACGATAGCGTGGGATTGACCAACGGTTATAGCGTCGCATTAGTAGCAAACCTTAACTTATTCGATGGTGGTGCATCAAAAGCGCGAGCAGCGCAGTTTAAAGTAGACACTGAGATAGCCGAAACTCAGTTTTCTAGTACTCGCAATCAAATCCGCTTTCAAGTAGAGCAAGCTTATTCCCAACTAGAATCAAACTTAGAGAACGTGCAAACCTCTGAAGCAGCTTTAAATCAAGCAAGAGAATCTTTAAGATTAGCTCGTTTGCGCTTTCAAGCTGGTGTCGGAACTCAACTCGAAGTTCTGGATGCAGAAAACGCTTTGACTCAAGCTGAAGGTAATAGAATTAACGCAATACTGGATTACAACCGCGCCTTGGCTAGTTTACAACGTGCCGTAACTTCTAGAGGATTGCGTTAATGGTTAATTAGTCATTAGTTAATAGTTAGTGGTTAGTAGTTATTAACTTCTAACTTGTAGCTATGGACTTTTGACTAATTATGCCAATCAGTATATTAGCTTATTAATTTACAGACAATTTAGCAAGTGAATTTAGAAAATTTGGAAAGACATTATATGCGATGTCTTTGCTAAAGGCTCCATTAGCATTAACTCATTGCGAGATGATTTGATATATTTTGATTTTTTGCAGCTTATACCAATTCTGTATGAGGCTGCGCTAAATCACTTAAATTGCCCTTACTCTCGAAGAATAGGGCTACTCAAACAAAGCCCACCACCTGCGTGGGCTAAATTCAGCGCATCTTTAATAAAAAATCGTATTAGCTGATTAAAATCATGCTAGGCAACCTTTAATTATATCTAGATTGTATTCTGGCTAACTTTTTGTAGTTAAAATACTGTAAGATTTATTTGATTTTAAAGTATTCTAATGACTACAGTTACATCGCAAGAAATTGCCCAATTTCGCTCTACATTTGCCAATTATCCCCCAGCACTGCAAGCCCTGGATTTAATTGAGGATTGTGACGGAGACCTAGAAGATGCTGCAATAAATTTGGCTATAAAAGCCGGACAGCAGCCAGAAATTGCTAATTCCGAATGGTTGGATAGCTTAGCAAAAAAATGGCGTTCGTTAATTTGTCAGCAAGAATATCGTTCGGATTTAGCAGAAGGTTCTGTAGACAAGCTTATGGAACAAATTCAAAAAACTCCGACATTTCCCACCGTTTTAGTAACTCCGGTTTTACTTTACATTTTTAAGCAAGGTATACCGCAATTTTGCGAACCCTTGGATTTGCTCAAGGAATGAGTAGCAAGTAGCAAGTAGCAAGTAGCAAGTAGCGAGTAATTAGAAATTATAAGTGTAGTGGGAGCATCTTGCTGCCTACTCAACAAAGAATTTATTCTCCCTTTCTCCCCCTTCCTGATAATAGTAATTAAGAAATCGAATTTATAGTGACACTACTGCTACGCTGTTAGTTAAAGCAAATTTTTCAGACAAATTTAGATAACAGCTTTAAAGTCAATGAACTATCTTGTAGCAGTATTCCCGGATAGGATAACAGCAGAAGAAGCTTTCACCCTTTTAGAAAAAAAGGGTATCAAAAGCACCATACTCGGTAGAGGTTATAAATCTGCTGATGAATTCGGTTTAATTGACCCCAAACAACAAGCCAAAAAGCAAGCTAAGTTTATGTCTTTTTGGCTGGTTCCGTTTGGCTTTTTTGCAGGTTTATCTTTTAATTTAATTACTGGATTAAATACTTTTGCATGGGCTGGAGAAACTGGTAACGCTGTAATCGGAGGATTATTAGGTGCTGGTAGTGGAGCTTTAGGTGCAATTTTTGTTGGTGGAGGAGTTGGTTTAGTTGTTGGTGGTGGTGACGCTTTACCTTATCGCAACCGCTTAGATGCTGGTAAATATATAGTTGTAGTTGAAGGTGCTGAAAGTCTCAACCGCGAAACAACTCGGATTTTACGTCAACTCGACCCGGAAAATTTGCAAGGTTATGCAGCAGAATAATATTGGGGAATGGGCATTGGGCATTGGGCATGGGATAATAATTATTAACTCCTAACTCCTAACTCCTAACTCCTAACTCCTAACTCCTAACTCCTAACTCCTAACTTTACTAAATGCTGCCAAGAGAAGAAATTTTAAAGAATGTTGAAAACCGAGATACTATAGCTCGGGTAATTGATTGTGCTGAACAAGCAATTAGAACTTGGGAAGTTATTTTTACAGACTTTCTTTCACCACCGGAGCTAGCTGAAGCTACTTCAAGTTTTAGTCGTTTAACAGAAGTTGAGTTATTAGCTTGGGGTGGATATCCGCAAGCGGAACGGAAGAGAATTGCTATTGCTCGGAGCGAATTACCTTTGGATGAATCACAAGTTGAACTTGTGGCTTTGAATATTGCTGGTAATTTCCTGTTTGATACTGCTACCCACCGCGATTTTTTGGGTGCAATGTTGGGAACGGGAATTGTCAGGGAAAAAACTGGCGATATTATTGTACTTGGGGAACGAGGAGCGCAGGTAGTTGTAGTTCCGGAATTGGCTGATTTTTTAGAAACAAGTTTGACCCAGGTACGTTCGGTTCCTGTCAAGACTCAAAAGATAGATTTTGGCGAATTAAAAATAAGAGAACCAAAGAAGAAAGAATTAACCACAGTGGAAGCTTCTTTAAGATTGGATGCGATTGCTTCTGCTGGTTTCGGAATGTCTCGTAGTAAGATGGTTGATTTTATTAATGCTGGTGATGTTCGGGTTAATTGGAAAGAAATTAAGCAAGCTTCTCATCAGTTGAAGAGCGGAGATTTGATAGCTATTCGTGGTAAAGGACGTTTAGAAGTTGGGGAAATTGCTGTTACTAAGAAAGAAAGATATCGAATGAATTTGACGAAATTTGTTTAGTTGGTAATTGGTAATTGGTAATTGGTAATAGCGGTAGGTTGGGTTGAAAGTGCAAAAGTGAATGATGATTTGTGAAATGTTAAATTAAGCTTTTAACCCGACATTAATGATGTAATTTTTAATAGATTCTAATACACTTGTAACCTCACCCCATTCTTCAGACACCCCTCTCCTTAACAGTCAGGACATAGCAATCCCGAAATGTCGCGATGATCCACAGCTTCGCTGAATACTTCACACAGCGAATAATGACGATTTAAGAAGATTGAAATCCCTGAAACCTATGTGGGGAGTACTTGTGTGTACACGGTAGGAGGTTAAAGTGTATTCAACTCAACTATTACTTATGTGGAGAGCATCAAAAATTTTATTAATTTAAGAATGGTGCGTTACGGTATCCGGTAAATAGCTGTTTATTTACGAAATAATTTGTACCGTAACAGCACCCTACAATTTAATATACTATTCCCAATTCCCTAAGCTTTAAACTGTTTTTCTAACACGTTCAATAAGGTTTCTCTAGGGATTATAGAAGATAATCCGGTGATAACTTTGGATGTAATTCCACCAACTACTACAGCAGCGTTTCCATCTTCTAAAGCTTTGAATGCTTCGTCTACTACTTCTTCTGGGGTAGACATACTTTGAGCGTTACGTGCTAATGCTGGGGGGAAGTTTGCTTCTTTAAAAAAGTTGGTTTCGGTTGGTCCTGGGGAAACTACTAAAACTCTGACTCCATATTGACGATTTTCAGCCCATAATGCTTCACTAAAGCTGCGAACGAATGCTTTTGTTGCTGCGTAAACTGATATATATGGTAGTGGCTGATATGCCGCAATTGAAGCTATGTTAATAATGCTTCCCGAACCTTTTTCGCGCATTTGTGGTAGAAATTTGTGGGTTAAAGCTACTAGCGCTACATTATTTAACTGAATCATTTCAATTTGGCGATCGCAATCGGTTTGAGCAAATTCACTGTAGTCACCAAACCCAGCATTGTTAATCAACATATCAACGCTCAATCCCTTAGCTTGAACAGCATCGAGGATTTCTTGAGGTGCTGATGTTTCAGATAAATCTTTAACAATAACTTCTACTTGAATGTTGTATTGCTGCTGTAGCTGTTGAGCTAGAGCATTAAGTTTATCTTCCGAACGAGCAACGATAATTAGATTCGTTTTTTTTGCAGCCAATTTTTCTGCAAAACATTTTCCAATACCACCAGAAGCACCAGTAATCAAGGCTGTAGACATTTTTATTAATAATACTTTTGTTAACTACCTTACAGATGCTAGCAATAATTGTCACCTATTTAGACTTACCTGGAATCGCAAAACAGTGAACAGTTATCAGTGAACAGTGAACAGTGAACAGTGAACAGTTAAATTCTATTACTCCTAACTCCTAACTCCTCACTCCTAACTCTTAACTCCTAACTCCTAACTCTTAAATCTTAACTCCTAACTCC
>CAKZYM010000244.1 GCA_937884685.1 uncultured Calothrix sp. | reverse complement strand
AGTTTGCGGTTGAGAACCATGAGTCGGCTTTCTGATGATGGGGTAGAATGTGCATCGATTGATTTATCTTCTATAAATATCCAAAGTGCTACCCAAGAGAATTGGTATGCGGATTTAATTACGAAATTAATTGATAGTTTTGTTCTAGATGTAGATTTTGAAGACTGGTGGAACAAGAAGCAATTAAATTCACCTTTATTACGATTTACTCATTTTATAGAAAAGCATTTGCTGGCTGAAATTGAAGAAGATATTGTTATTTTTATTGATGAAATTGATAGCGTTTTAAGTTTAAATTTCCCTACGGATGATTTTTTTGCGTTTATTCGTGCTTGTTATAATCAACGAGTTGATAATCCTGCATATAACCGCTTGACTTTTTGTTTGTTGGGAGTTGCTTCACACAGTAATTTAATTCAAGATACACAACGCACTCCCTTTAATATTGGTAAAGCAATTTCTCTCAAGGGGTTTAAGTTGGATGAAGTTGAACCATTAAAAAAGGGTTTAAGGGGAAAATTTAGTCACCCCCAAGCGGTGATGCAAGAAATATTAAATTGGACGGGAGGGCAACCATTTTTGACGCAAAAATTGTGTCAGTTTATGGTAGAAGAATCGGAGAATGAAAAACCACGTACTGTTGAGCAAGTTGTTTTTTCAAGGATTATTGAAAGTTGGGAATCCCAAGATGAACCAGAGCATTTACGCACAATTAGAGCCAGAATTTTAAGGAATGAAGAGCGTGCTGCATATTTGTTGGAATTATATCAGCAAATTAGGCTGGCGGATGCAAAATCTTCGATTACAGCAGATAATACGATTGAACAAAGTGAGTTACTACTTTCTGGATTAGTTGCGAGACGAGAGGGTAAGTTAAAGGTTTATAACGCTATATATAAAGAAGTTTTTAACCAAAATTGGATTGAAAATGAATTAAATAATTTGCGTCCTTACTCGGAAAATTTTAGATTTTGGGTAGCTTCTGGTGGTAAAGATGAATCTCGACTGTTGCGAGGAAAGGCTTTAGCAGATGCAGAAAAATGGGCTAATGATAAGAATTTAAGTTATCAGGATAAACAGTTTTTAGCAGCTAGTAGAGAGAAGGAAATTCAATCCAAAATTGCTGCTGAAGAACAAGAAGCGCAGTTGGAAAGGGAGAGGAAGGATAAGGAAGCAGCGGAGCAAAGAAATCTGGTATTAAGTGAAGCGAATATTAAAGCTAAACGACGGATTCGGAATGGGACTGTTGTTTTAGTTTTGGCTTTGTTGGGTGCAGTGGGTTTAGGAGCATTTGCAGCAATAGAAGGGAATAAAGCTATGCAAGCACTAGAAACTGCTAATAATGCTAAAAAAGAAGTCGTATCAGCAAAAAAGCAAGTTGACAATGAAAAACAAAATGCTTTAAAAGCACAAGAAACTGCTAGTAATGCTAAAAAAGAAGCCTCAAAAGCAAATCAAAATTTAATAAATGCTAACACACAAGCTAAAAAACAAGCAGAAAGAGTTGAAGTCTTACAGAAGCAAGCTGAACAAGCAACTCAAAAAGTTAAGGCTGAACAACAAAAAGCTGAACAAGCGCAAAGAAATGCGGATGATGCTAATCGAAAAGTACAAGAAGCTGGGGAAAAAGCTCAAGCTGAACAACAAAAAGCTCAACAAGCAAAAACAATTGCAGATAATGCTAATCGAAAAGCACAAATAGCAAAGCAAGAAGCAAAAAAATTACAAGATAAGCTTGCTTTAGTAGAGAGTAATATTAAAACTGTTCAACAATTATCTAAATTAGCCGGAAATTTACGCAATAAAAATCTCACCGCTGCATCAGATGAAGCTTTAAGGCAAGCTGGTCTATCCTTTAAAGTAAATGATCATAACTTTAAACAAGCAATGTTATTGGCTGCTATGTCCCAAGCTTATGAAAATCTTGAAAAACCAAGACTAGCCGAAGAAAATATTGCAAAGGCTATAGAATATTTAAACCAAAAAGTAAATAAAATTAGTTCTGCTGAAGGATTGCAAATAAAAGTTTTAGTCAAAGCTAAAGAAGGTGAATTACTCATTAATAAATCTAAACAACAAGCAATCAAAGCTTATACTGAAGCATATGAAACTCTGAAAAAAAATCCCACTAAAACTAATCCCTTTTTCAAGGATAAGATTATTACAACTGAAGATATAGAATCAGTTCATCGAGGATTACTTGACTTGCGGAGAAATCAAAGTCAATCAAATTTTAACCAACAGATTTGGTCATCTCTCAAACAACATTTTTTAGCTAAACTTGAATATTCTTTACAAGCGAGAGATTGGCGAATTTCTGATAAAAATACTTGGCAACTTATGCATTTTCTTGCCAATAATGAAAAAGACAGTCCCCTAAATATCTCACAAGTTAAACGTTTTTCCTGCTCTGACATAAAAAAAATAGATGATTTATGGCTGCAAAATTCAAGTGGTTTATTTGGTTTGAGTGTGCAAAAGAAAATTTGGATTGAGACAGGAAATAGACTAGGTATGAAAACAAGTGATTGGAGTTATAAAGATAGACAAAACTATTTACTTTTCGTCATGAATGTTGGCTGGTATGATACAAGCAGAAATTTGAATGAAAAGGAATTTCTTAAAGGTGGACTACCTCTCTCTATCTTACCTACAAGTATTGCGTCTTTAGAAAGAAGTATAGAAAAAAACAGTAAATTAACACAGTTAATAGAGGAGATAGAAAGGTTACGACAAAAGTACCGTAATCAACAATCTGGAGTTTTTACAACAGTTCCACCAAACAATATACAAGGCAGCATTCCTATCCCAGTTCCACCAGCCAATACACAAACGAGTGGTTCTGTCATTGAATTTGGCAGCCCATTCCCAGTTCCACCAGCCAATACACAAACGAGTGTTACTGTTCCTCCTCTCCAAATTCCAAAAGCCAGTACACAAGCTCTCCCACCAGCTAATACACAAACTCTTCCACCAACCAATACACGAACGAGTGATTCTATATCATTCTCACAGGTCAGTATTCCCATTCCAGTCCCAGCATACAATCCAGCCCTACTATCCAGTCAGAACAACAAATCGCATCGTATTGACGCTCGAAGTTATTCTTTTTTCATGCTTAAACTTGCGAAGTGTAATATATAGAACCCATTTGGGATCTATTTACCAAGCTACAAGTCCAATACCCATCTGGGTTTCATGATTCTTACAGTCATTTATCATGATTTTTCGTTCTCCTGAACCCTTATAGTTACTAGGCTAGTTAAAGCGGCTTTTTCTAAAGCCTTTGCATTTCAAGAAAAGATACCAAATGGGTTCTATAAGCATCCTAGTTCTTTATAAAGATTTATTTGCGGAAGTAATTTCTACAAAGTCATAAGCTTTTCAAGTCAACGTACCTGGTACCAAAGTCAAAACAATTATCAATTATCAATTATCAATGGTCAGTTTTCAAGCATCATCGAAAAACTAAACAAGTAATCTAACATTTCTCACTTCCTTTGACCTTGCCTTTTTAACAACAACTCCACCAAACCCGAACGATTTTCAGCAGCCATTTCTAAAAGTTGTGCGATCGCCTCTTCGACAATTACTTCTTTATAAGGAGCATCTTGTTTCCCCAGTTCTAGCTGTAGCTCTAAATGCAGGCGGTCTAGCTGTTCCAGTATTGTAGAAGAAAGCTGAAAGGTTGACTTGCGAACTACTAACTTGTTGACTTGTTGACTTGCTAGCTTGTCATTACTCTTTTGATTATGTTTAACTTCCTGACTTCCCTTATTGCTAACTTGTTGACTTTCTGACTTGTTATAATGTTCAGAAGCAGGAACGCTGTCTAATTTATCAACAACTTCCTGACTTCCTGACTTTTCATCTTGTTGACTTGCTAACTTGCCTGATTCTTTTTCTTTTGGATTTTGATTAACTTCCTGACTTTCCTTATTGCTAACTTGTTGACTTGTTGGCTTGCCTTCTCCTAGAGAAGTTGACTTGCTATCTTTTTTCTCGGTAACTTCTTGACTTTCTATATTTTTATCTTCCTGACTTGCTAACTTGTTAACTTGCTGACTTTGTTTAGACGCATTGCTAGGTGATGTTTTCTTACGTCTAGGTTGCCGAATTGTTGACTTGTTGGCTGGTTGTCTTGTTGACTTTTTAACTTGTCGAGAAGTTGATTTATTAGTTTTATTAACTTCCATATCTTCTACTTCCTGACTTCCTGACTTGTCAGCTTCTTGAGAAGTTGACTTGCTCAATTCTTCAAATCCTGCCAAAACCTTGTCAGTAGAGCTTAATGGGTCATTGTCTTCACTCAGACGGGCGCGTTTTCTTACCATATAATTATTCTCCTGCTATTAAAGAAGCGATTTCTTTGTAGGGTGCAATTAATTTAGAATCGTCAGCATAAGTATGTATTGGTTCCCCAGCTAAGTTAGATTCGGTAAATTTAATAGACTTGGGGACTGGTTCAAATATCTGGATACCTTTAAGCCGTTGACGCAAAGAATTCAACACATCTTTAGTCATAACGGTATTTTTCTCCGCCATTGTCGGCAGCACTCCCAATATTTTTAACTCAGGATTAAGACGCTTTTGAATACTTTGAATAGTTTCGAGTAGTGCCGCTAATCCCTTAAGAGCAAAAAATTGACATTGAACCGGAATTAAAACAGCATCCGCAGCAGATAAAGCGTTAACCGTAAGTAGTCCTAAACTTGGGGGACAGTCAAGAAGTATATGGGAATATTCACTTTTGACAGGTTCTAGCTGTTCTTTAAGAATGAGAAAATTACCAACCTTGGTCAAAATCTCCGTTTCTCCCTTAGCTAAAGTAATATCAGCAGGAAGCAACGAAATACCCGATTTGGTAGATACAATTACCTCCCCCACCTCTACTTGTTCCGTAATTAGGTCATAAGTACTAAGTTGTGAGTCGGCGACTTCCACCCCCAAACCCACACTGAGATTCCCTTGGGGGTCCAAATCAACAGCAAGACAGGAGCCGAATTCAGCTAACAGACCACCCAGACAGATAGTAGAAGTCGTCTTGGCGACTCCCCCTTTTTGATTCGCAATGGCGATAATCATGATAATTAACTTGCTGACAAGTTGAGAAGTTGACAATATAGGTTTTCAACAAGCTGACAAGTTAAAGATAACAGAAAATTTTAATCTTGGGGATAGATACAGCTCCGCTGTCACCAGGGGCAAGATAAACTTAAAACATTGATATGATTCAACTTCAGCCGAATAATTTCATCTACTTTTTTTGATACATTTACCCCGTCTCGATTTACAATCTTTCATATATAGGGAAACTTTTAATCGATGCTGTGTAGAAGTCATGAACGGTGAAGGACGTAAACTATACTACAAAAATTCATTACATCATTTTCAAGCATCTAAAAAACCGCTATCAACTGCTGATAACGGTACTAGTAAAAAAATATTGTTTCAACTATAACGGAGAGCTTTACCAAAATGTGCAAAATTTAGGTATTCGGAAAAACTCAAAATTTGAACCCTATGTATACCAACCTTGAATCAGGTGATATATCTAAACAGGTCGCAGCTTTACTCTTACAGGATTAAAGGAAAGAGTAACGTAAGGTTCATCATTACCTTTACTGTCACCTTCAATTTCATACTTTCTTACTAGTTCAGTACTATCAAAAGGAAAAGAAATCACTTGTTGGTCATGCTTACCAACGTCTACTGTATCTAAGGTATCGCGACTATCACTAAGAATATTTTCAATTGTAAAGCCTGGATGCCTTTGACTAATATCGATTCCTTTTCCATTCATTTGACCAGAAAAAGTAGTGAAATCCTTTTTCTCTTTACCATTTTCCCATTCTTTAAAGCTTGCAGCTACATGAGGAATTAAAGTTGTGCGATTTTCATTAATTTGTAGTTCCGTTTGAATATTAATCTGCGGACCATGACCCTTAAAATCACTATCCCCCACACCAACTTTTGGAGGTACGTAAAACATTGGAGGTAATAGGAAAGTGTCTTCGATTAACTCTCCTGTTGGAGAACGTAATTGTAATCTTACAGGGTTAAAAGAAATAGAAACGAAGGGTTTATCGCTGCCTATTCCTAATATTTGCCTGGTGTCACCTTGAATTTCATAACTTTTAACTAGGTCATTGCCATCTTGTATAATTCTTTGTCTACTATGCAAATCTACATCCGTTGTTTCTAGAACATCTAACCCTCCACCGCTTAGAATTTCATCAATAACAAAACCAGGACGAACAGTGTTACTTATGTCAGTTAAAAAATTGCTACTAAATGTTGTGAAGTCAGATTTAGTTTCTTCAAAAATCACATTACCAGTAGCTCTAAGCGCAGTGCCTTGCTCTACTTCTACTGCCTGGGTTTGAATTTCGATCCGTGGACCATTTCCTTTGAACTCACGATCTCCTCGAATATTAGGTGGTGTAACTGTAATGCTTGGAATGTGAAGATTAATTTCGGGTAGTGCTTGGAGTCTTTGAAGTTCCCTGATAGCAGCATCAGCTTGAATCAGTCCTGCACCACTTTGGTCGTCCACTCCAGGAGCGCCCATATCAATCGCACTATTTTTTAAGGCTTCATAAAGAATATCCGGGGGGGTACCTGGAACTGCTTCCAGCATTAGAGCAGCTACCCCAGCAGCATGGGGAGCAGCAGCAGAGGTTCCTGAGAAGTTTGGAAAGATATCTCTATCATTATTATCGTCTGTACCAAAAAATGTGGTATTAGTACCATCTGGAGCTACAATCTCTGGCTTTTGTCGGATTTCTGGATTTGGTAATCTGTTTCCAAATTTATCAAATAGGATTGTGGTAGGACCAACTGAGGAGAACCAATTTAAAATTGCAGGATTTCTATTTATTAAAGGAGTTGTTCTATAATTCGTTGCACCTACAGCCATTGCACCAATTGCTGCATGATGTCCAAACACTGTCGATGAATTGCTTGCAAATTCGTTAATTGTGCTTGAATTAAAGAGAATATATTTAAGACGATTAGGAGTATCTCCCCGAGGATTCGTGATCGCAAGATTGAATTGAGTTGGAAAAAGGTTGTCATTAGTAAAACTTAGAACCTCTACTGCATTTCGACCAATATTGTTTCCTGTGCTTCTTGCTAAGACCTGAGTACCAGTATCATCAAGCAGATATATATTGAGATCGCTAGTTGCACCTCCACTTACGGAGCTAGCAGATAGAAATGGAGAATCCCATTGCAAAGAAACAACTAAGTTGGTTTCTGCTGGTATAGTTATTTGTTGTAGAGTATCAATTCCCGGTACTGGATCAAAATCGTGAGCCACAGAACCTTGAATAATCTGACCGCTAGAAACAAAAGAGTTTTCATAGGAATTATTAGCTTGATTACCAGCACTGGAGAAATAAGCAACACCTCTGTCTACAACTCTATCTACAGCTTGAGCAATAATTCCATCTTGAAACATTGGTTGATTGGGGTAAGTCAGATCATCAACAATCACGTTAGCCCCAGCATCTGCTAAATCAATTATTCCTTGAGCAAAATTAGCCGTGCCAAAATTACCTGTATGAAATGCTAAGTTAGCACCCGGAGCTACATCGTGGATAAGCTGTGCCATAGCACGACCTTCGTCTGTATTATTATTATTATCATCATCCTTCAAGATATCAACGGCTGTCTCGAATTGATTAGGATTATTAATTCCTGGTAAATCTCCACTTTGTACATCATTTGTTGCTCCCCCCAATGCATTGTAACTATCTGATATAACTCCTACTGTTACTCCATTGCCATCTACGTTGAAATCTCGGCGGGCAACATTAGAATTTATCGCTTGGTCAATTTGGCTAACGGGTTGTCTTGCATCAGCAGATCCTATATTAGTTAATGGCTGATATGCTGGGTTTGCAAATGTTAAGTTGTCTATAGTGGATATTTCATCAATTGCTTCAATTGGCAACAAACCTGAAACAACCGCTCCAAATACTGCGCCTTGTTGTAAACCTAATGCAGTTAGATCAGCTAACAGAGAATTTGCATCGTCTGTATCTGAGGCAACTGCATCAACGACAATTTGACCATCCTGTACCTGTAACAAAAAGTTACTTGATTCAAATAGGGATGGATCGCCGCCACTGCCTATATAAGTTTCGTATTCCAAGAAAACTTGGGCTAAGTCAGATCCAATATTTTTGAGAGAACCATTATCACTACTACCTACATGGATTAATATTTCTTGTCCTACATCTGAAGCACGCCAGTCTCTAGTAGGATTAATTACATCATCTAACAGTGTTGCTTGTCCAATTGCTCCTTGTACCTGAAAGGTGAGGTCGTTGTAATCTCGGTCTGACTTTCCTTCTACCAAAAGGTCTTCAAATGCAAAAGCATTATCGTCTGCTTCGATGTCAAGAAGTTTCACAAACTGAACATTATTCTCGCCAGGGTTTGCTTCTGTCATAGAAAACAGAGGTCTAGTAGAGGTGCTACCACCTGGTTCGTCAAAGACCTCTTGCGTCCAAGTATCAGCAATCAGCATTAAACCAAAACGTTCTCCTGGATTCATTTCAAAGGTTTTGCTGCCAGAATATTCTCCAACATTAAAATCTGGTTCGTAAGGCAATTGACCACTGAAACGAGTACCTTCAACCGGGTCTGAGATGACAATATGTCCCAAAGTAGAATTGGTGAGCGCTCGACGTGCTGCTTCCTGAATGAAGTCAGAAGAACCTAGCTCTAGAGCTTCCATACCTTCTAGACTAAATACAGCTAATTCTCCTTCAAAGTTACCCCCATCAAATAAGTAGTCGAAGGTAACTTCTCCAGTTTCTCCTACTGTAAAAATTCCTGTTTCAAGATTCTCAACAGGTAACAAGCTGCTAGAAGTATCTGTGGGTGTTGAAGTTTCAAGTCCATAAGCGGTTTCTGGAATCAAAGCGGATGAATCCAAAGCTTGCAATGAATCATCAGTAGACGTGGAATTGAGTACGTCAAAATTCTGCGATGAAGAATCAAGCATAAGTAATTATTTTTATTAATTGAAAGTAGAGAAAATATTTAATTGCTACTCCATACTCAATTTATAAATTAAGTACAAATTATTACGGCAATTACTGAATTATCGGAATATTAGCTGAAAAAATCGGCACCCCTGATACCTATCAATACTCGTACATTTATCTAAAATTTTCATGGGATATTTGGTGAGATATTGTGGGGTCTATATTCAGTCATTCACCAGAAATCTATTTCCTCTCCCAGCATCAATTTTCTAATTGATAACAAACATTGCATTATGTAGATAAGCCTTGCAATTTATAAAACATTTATAAAAAGAAAGTTAAATCCGCCATCAATCAACATAAATCGAATTAACATTTCGATACATATAATGGTTCGGTATCTACTCATATTTATGCATTTGGAAGAAATGCTCGATACTGCTTCTCAACTCATCTTTGAGTTGAGAGGTAAGGATTTGACTGATTTGCAAAGTGGCTTGTTGAAAGCATCCTGGGAGAATCAAACATACGATAGTTTTGCCCAAAATAATCAATATAGTTCCGACTATGTTAAAGATATAGGTTCTGATTTATGGGATTTGCTCTCTCAAGCTTTGGGTAAAAAAGTTAACAAAAAGAATTTTCGCCAAGCTTTACGGCAATATCACTGTAATAAACAGCATAATTTGTATTTTAAAATACTAAATAAGCGAGATGTATCAACTTTACCTGATGTATCTTTATTTTTTGGACGTGGTGAAGAACGAGCGACTTTACAAAATTGGATATTGCAAGATAGTTGTAGATTAATTGCTTTACTGGGTATTGGGGGAGTTGGGAAAACTACTTTAGCTGCGAAGTTGCTCGAAGATGTTCAAGATAAATTTGATTATGTAATTTGGCGATCGCTACGAAATGCTCCACCGTTAAATAATCTTCTGGGAGAGTTAATACTGTTTCTTTCGGATAATCGAGAAACAACGGTAGATATCAAAACTTTGCTTCGGTGTTTACAAGATTCTCGCTGTTTGCTGGTTTTGGATAATGTCGAGACGATTTTACTTCCTGGGAAGTTAGCGGGAGAATATTGTCACGGTTATGAAGATTATGGAGAGTTATTTCGAGAAGTTGGAGGAGTTAATCACCGTAGCTGTTTAATTCTCACAAGTAGGGAGAAACCTGTAGAAGTTGCTGAATTATCGGGGATAGAATTACGAGTACGTTATTTAAGGGTACGTGGTTGTGAAGAAACTGTACGAGAATTAATTAGAAGTAAAGGTTTATCTGGTAGTTGTGAAAGTAAATATCAGCTATGCGAGCATTATGATTTTAATCCTTTAGCTGTAAATATAGTCGCTTCGTCAATTCAGGATTTATTTGATGGTGAGATTAAGTATTTTCTAGAACAAAATACTTTTATTTTTAAAGGTATTCATCGTTTATTAACCAAGCAGTTTGAGCGATTGTCTGACCTCGAAAAAGTGATTATGTATTGGTTAGCAATTAATCGTAGTTGGACTTCTATTTCTGAGTTGAGGGAGGATATTTATCCAGCAGTTTCTAATACTAGTCTGTTAGAAGCTTTAGAATCTTTGTGTCAGCGTTCTTTAATTGAAAAAAAAGCTGGAAGATATACGCAGCAACCAGTTGTGATGGAGTATATTACTGGTTGTTTTATTGAAAAAATTGTTAATGAAATAGTTTCTAGTAAAATTTCTCTATTTACCAGTCATGCTTTAATTAAAACTACTGCCTCGGATTATATTAAAGAAAGTCAAATCCGATTAATATTAAAGCCTATTGGTGAGAAAATTCAAGGGAAGCTTGGCTATATAACGATTCTTTCTCAGCGTATTAAAAATATTTTACAACTATTGCGAGATAAACAAGCTTCTATAAGTAATTATGGTGTTGGTAATTTAATCAATCTTGCGAATTATCTACAAGTAGATTTGAGTTATTTAGATTTTTCTAATTTAGAAATTTGGCAAGCTGATTTACAAAATATTGAATTACACAATGTAAATTTTACCAAAGCGCATTTTCATAAATCTAATTTCGCTTCTACTATATTTGGTATTCATTGCATTGCTATTAACTCTACAGGAAAATTACTAGCTACAGGAGAAACTTGTAATGATATTCATATATGGCAATTAAGCGATAACCAACAGTTAATAAGTTTGAAGGGACATACCGATTGGGTACAGTCGGTGGTTTTTAGTCCCGATAATCAAGTTTTGGCTAGCGCTAGTTTTGATACGACTATTAAATTATGGGATATCAGCAGTGGAAATTGTATTAAAACACTACAAGGACATCATGCTCCGGTAATGTCGGTTATTTTTATTCCTGTTTCTAATAAATTTCTTCTTGCTAGCTGTAGTTTTGATGGAACTATTAAGTTATGGAATATCAGCAGTGGTGATTGTCTAAAAACGTTATACGGACATACTAAAGAAGTATATTGTATTAATTTTAATCTCAAATCAAATTTGTTAGCTAGCGGTAGTGTTGATGAATCTATAAAATTATGGAATCTCTCAACAGGTGAATGCATTAAAACATTATTAGGTCACAGTCATAATGTTTGGTCACTTGCTTTTACTGATGATGGGAAAAATCTTATTAGTAGTAGTTCCGACAAAACAATTAAAATATGGGATGTCGTTACAGGAATTTGTACTAAAACTTTAGTAGGACATTATCGGGAAGTGATGTCGGTTCAATTAAGTAAAGATAATAAAATTATTGCTAGTGGTAGTAGGGATACAACGATTAGACTTTGGGATATTGAGACGGGAAGAAATATTAAAACGTTTTTAGGTAATACAAGCTGGGTTTGGTCTGCTATCTTTTCACCTAATAACCAACATTTGATTGCTGGAGGGTATGATTTTAATGTCAAATTTTGGGAAATTAAGACGGGAAGATGTTTAAAAAGGATTCAAGGTAATTATAAACAAACATATGCTGTTACTTTTAGCCATGATGGAAGATTATTAGCTAATTCATATTGGTTAAATAATAATAGTATTAAAATCTGGGATGTTGCAACTGGAAAATACGTCAAAATATTGCAAGGACATCACAGTTGGGTAACTTGTATTGCTTTTAGTCGAAATAACAAGTTACTTGCTAGTGGATGTTTTGATAAAACAATCAAAATTTGGGACGTTGCTACAGGTAACTGCTTGAAAACAATGCAAGGTCATCATGGTGAATTAACTTCAATTATATTTAGTCCAGACAATAAATTTGTTTTTAGTAGCAGTATCGATGAAACTATAAAAATTTGGAATATTGATACTGGTGAAGTGGTAAAGGATTTACTCGGACATGATGAACCAATTCATTCGCTTGCTTTTAATTATAAAAATAATATTTTAGCTAGCAGTGGTAAAGACCAAAAGATAAAGTTATGGAATATAAATACGGGAGAATGTCTCAAAACTCTCAAAGGTCATACTAACTGGATATTTTCAGTCGCTTTGAATCGTAAAGGTAATATTTTAGCTAGTGGAAGTCATGATGGAACTATTCGACTATTCGACTTAAATACCGGACACTGCATAAATGTTTTAGACTATGATTCACCAAGGGTTTATTCAGTTGCCTTTAATCAGAGAGGTAATTTACTTGTCAGCGGTCACTGTGACGGAACTTTGAAAATATGGGATGTTAATACGGGAGAATGTTTAAGAATTTTGCAAAGTAGCAATCATGAAATCTGGTCACTTGCTTTTAGTCCCGTTTGTCTAATATCTCCGAGTAAATTAGCATCAGTTTTAGCTTGTTCTGGATATGATGAAGTCGTAAATTTCTGGGATTTAGAAAAAGGTGAGGTTATTAAGACATTAGAACCTAAAAAGTTGTACAAGAATATGAATATCACCAAAGTTACAGGTTTAACAGAAGCACAGAAAAAAACCTTGTTTTCTTTAGGTGCAATTACTACAGGTAATTTAGCTTGTTAACCTCTGCTGTGTTCTCACGGTGAGAAGCATCGCTCCTAAACCCACTACACGAATTAATCACTAATTTTTTGACGATTTTATCCATTGGGAAGAATTATCTATCTATTTCAATGTGAAGGTTGATATTGAATAGATATAGCTGCAAGGTGATGTATTGATATGTGGCGAGCTTTGATTCTTGATAAACAATGCGACTTTAGATGTATGGCAATGCTTTCTAATCATCATCATCCGGCAAATATAACCCACTACTATCAGTAGGTTTAGCGTGTAAATACATCTCAGTAATCGCCACAGAACTATGCCCCAAAGTTTTTTGCAGCAAATGAATCGGCGCACCCCTATCTAAACTATGGGAAGCGTGGGAATGCCTTAACCAATGGGGACTAACATTACCTTCAATCTTGGCGCGTTTGGCAGCATTCTTCACAATAAGAAAAACCATACTCCGGTGCAGATGACCCCCTTGACCAGAAACAAACACCGGGTCATCCTTGCCCGCATAGTCCTTTAAATCATTAATCTCGCGCCAAATACCTTTACCTACCAACACCGCCCGAGTTTTATCACCTTTACCAAACACCGTAATTTGACCTCCACCATCCTTGCGGTCTTTGAGGTCGCGCCACTTCAAGGCGCATAACTCCGACACTCGCAAAGCAGCATAATAAAGTAAGCGGATAATCACTCTATCCCGTGGATTCGTCGCGTGATTGATTACGTTTTTTACTTCTTCTTCAGTTAGAATACGTTCGGCTAATCTATTTTTTGCTGTAGGGGACTTAACTAAAATTCCCAGATTAGAAGATATTACCCCCAACTCCTTAGCAAAAGAAAATAAACTTTTAATCGCACCAACAGCCACGCGCTTGGAGTTGTCGGAACTTTTTAAACTTACCTCCCATAGCTGAAAATCCATCAAAGTAACATCTTTTAATGGCTTATTCCCAACACTAATAAAAAAGCGTTCGGCATAACGACGATACCCATCAATAGTGTTGGCACTTTTACCGTGAAGCCAGAGGTTGATGAGTTCAGTATTACTAATAGTATTTGTATTCAACATTGCTGATTCTTATGTCGAACATAATATCATTCATTAAACAATACTCTGGGGACAATTTAATTATTTAACTGGGTGATAAAGTTTATCTTTTTCGCTGAACCGCCACATATATTTAGCTCTATCTCGGTTTTTACTCCACTCCGAGAATTCTTCTTGAGTTAAGGTAGTGTGTTTTTCTTTGAGCGTTGGAATATTAACGTTAAGTCGCAGCGCTAATTTTTGTTCGTCGAGAGCCTCAATTTGAGGTGGCCGTCCGCTTTGGTTGTAAGGATTGCCCGAATTTTTGTATCTAAAGCGATTGTTTGATGCAATTCCATTACGTTGAATAGCAATTAATGCCCCTTCTAACTGTGCTACTCGGTTGTTGATGGTTTCTAATTTTTCTTCCGTGGAATCTGTGGAACTGTTATCTCGCTCCAATATGTTATTTCTTAGTTTAGTAAATTCTTCTTCTAGCTTCTGCAATCGCGCTTCCGTGCTTTGCTCCACACCCGGTATTTCTCCGAGTTCTCTCAGTAGTCCCCGAATCACTATATCCGTAGCGGTTTTACCCGGTTGTGGAGAAGCTGCTTTACGTAATGCTTCTGCTAGCGGTTTAGGTAACTTAAAATTCATCGATTCCCGCTCAATCCGTGCCATGTCAATACTTGGGATACACCTTGTATAGACAGCTTACCTTTATTGGTGGAGACAAGTATATAGACGGTGTATATATGTTTTGACTACAATTCAGGCACTCGGTGAGTGTTACAGGCTTCCACCCTTCCAAGCGCGTTGTGAGACGCTCTTCTGCTGAGAAGGAGAGCTTGCGTTTATACGGAACGGAGCAGGTTACTTTTACATAGCGGCGGAAATTACGTCAGTTCGGGTTAAGGAATTGCCATCTGCTTTTAGCCACTGAGTTAATGTCTCAGACAACGTAATTACCTTTATAGAGACTAAAATCAAGCAACGATATAACAAGGAATTTAGCGATTACCCGAACGATGGTTAATTAGTCAACACCGTGAAGATGGTTGTTTGAAACAAAGCCTATAAGACACGCTCCTGGCTAGAAATCAACCAAAAAGTTTACCTATTTCAGTAGCCGTCGCCACTCCCTCAATCAAACTGGAATTAATCGCTTCAACTTCATGGGGTAATTCTTCTTTATTTGCCTGGGACTTCATATCAACTCCATTACCACCAGTACTTACAATTGGTGTAGCAACGGCATATACCGCATCCAATCCCAAAGCCAGCGCCATAATCCCAAAGTGTTTATCTGCCATATCTC
>CAKZYM010000243.1 GCA_937884685.1 uncultured Calothrix sp. | reverse complement strand
GATAATGGTTAAACAACAATAAAAATTACTCCTTCAGAGGGAAATTATAATCATTGAATAGTTAATTATTTCTTAATAACAGGCTTTTAATGTATATTTCCAGCATGAGAATTATAAATCCTTACACTGCATATATTCTAGCCATTAAGCTCAATGTTATATAATCACAAATGACCAATTAATAAAAACGTTCTCAATTAGGATAATTAAATATTAATAATTTATTTTGATTTTGCTTGTACAGTTAGGAGTTAACTTAAATAATCTATATCTGAAGGTTCTGTATTTTTTTTGTTGTGCTACAATAATTACTGTGAGTTACAGTATAGCTGTGAACGATAATTGAAGTTTATTGATATTAAATAATTTTGACATTTCTATAAGTTAAAATTATTAGTTGGTTTTTTTGTTGAATTTAGCATTATCACCACAGCCTTAAGGCAAATAAAACCAAGACTACCAGTTAGATTTTTTGCCTAAGAAAATGGTATAAGTTTTTTATGTAGAGTGTGGAATAAAAGCCAGATAAAATTGTTATGAAACTATCTTACAGCAATTTGTTGACTAAATTAACTGGCATTGTGGGAGTGACAGGCATCAGCTTACTGATGATTTCGCCAGTGAAGGCGAATAAAGCGCTTAATCCGAACCCCAGTGTTTTTACAGAAGCTGCTTATAACCGTAGTAAAACGGTTTCGTTGAATACTGACAGTAATAAGTTAGAGATACAGACAACTAAGAGCAGCAAGCCCAATAAAACTTTATTAGCTCAGCTTAATCCCAGACCCAGCATTTTAGATGAGTGTCCTTATAATCGTGCGGCTTGCGGAAATAACACACCTTCAACAGCACCCGCACCACTGCCACCATCAACAGCACCAGTACCGGCACCAGTGCCCGGAACAGTTCCTCCACTACCGGGAACAGAGATTCCAACTGCACCTCCTACAACTTCACCAGATGCAGGAGTAGAGAGTCAGGATATTATTGGCGTAGTTGAGTCTAATAGTTCATTTACAATGCTTGCTAAGGCATTGAAAGCAGCAGGACTAGAAGATACCTTGAAAGGAGACGGACCTTTCACAGTTCTTGCACCTAGCGATGCAGCATTTGCGAAGTTACCGCAGGATGCCGTACAAGACTTATTAAAGCCAGAAAACAAAGAAGTATTAGTCAAGATTCTGACTTATCACGTAGTACCGGGTAGAGTACTTTCCACCGATTTGACATCTGGTGAAGTAAAAAGTGTCGAAGGTGGTCCAATCAGCGTAAAGGTTGACCCAGCAAGTGGCGTACAGGTTAACGATGCTACCGTAGTTCAGCCTGATGTTAAAGCTAGCAACGGTGTAATTCACGTTATTGATAACGTTATTTTGCCTCCTGATTTGTAAGTAGCGAGTAGCAAGTAGCGAGTAGCAAGTAAATTGCCTTGGATTTTATTGCACGAAATTCATGGTGGTAGAGAAATACTTGCTACTTATTACTTGCTACTTTAATTAATTCCTTGTGTAACGATGCTTTACACCTTGGGGGAAGTATTCTGGTTCTCCCATTGGTAATAGTGTTACTTGCGGTATTTGATATTCAGCGGGAACGTAATTTGCAAACTCGCTATTAAGTCTTTTTAATTGAGCAAGAATAGAATTCGCTACAGCTTGTTTTTTCTCTTCACTAGCTTCAACATTAGGTGCTAATTCCACGACTACAGATAAGAAGCTATTTTTATCTGCATCTTCTTGTATTTGCATCACGAATTTACCCGTCACCCAATCACTAATTACAGGTTGTTCCAAACCGACCTTGATATTCTCTGGATAGATATTTGCTCCAAAATAAGAAATAGTAAAGTTTGAGCGTCCAAAAACGAAGACGAAAGGTAAATTACGAATTCCTCTTTGATTTGACAATGTTTCTAAAGGGTTGAATCCCCATTCAGATAAAAACTGAAGCATTGCATCATAAGTAATGATTCCCCCGTTATCCAAAATGTTGTAACGTATCAAGGGAATTCCATTGTCACCAGAAAATAACAAAGTACCTCTTTCTATTCCTTGTTTATTTGAATCAGGTGAATTTGGAATAACT
>CAKZYM010000242.1 GCA_937884685.1 uncultured Calothrix sp. | reverse complement strand
ATCTTCTTGAGACTTTGCCCAAAGTAGTTTTAAAAAGCCATCTAATCTATCAATATCTTCTATTCCTATTCCTTCTCGAATCGATTTGAGGGCTAGTAAATATTCAGATATTCCCAGAGGAACACCTTGTTTCCTTAATTCATGAAATAATGGTAATAAAAATGATTCAGTTTCAATCATCTATCCTTTTATCTGTTCTAAAGCATTGAGGTCACTTTGATTTTTAACTAAAGCATAAAGATAAGGAAGTTGACTTAACTCCATATCGGCTAAAGTTTGAGCAGTAATTTCATTCACTTCTTCTTTGTTTTCCAAAAGTGTTAACCAATTAATAAATTCACTGGTACTGGGCTTTTTCCGCCAAGCAAATTTTGTTTCATTACGCAATCGCAAAAACTTGATTAATGCTTGTTCAAATAAAGGAGTAATATCTTTTTGAAAATGACTTTCGATAATATATTTTAATTCTTCCTCTTGAGGGAAGTCAATATAGTAAAACAAACAACGACGTAAAAAAGCTTTTGGTAATTCTTTTTCTCGATTACTAGTAATAATGATTAAAGGTAAAAAATCTCGGCGTTGTTCAATTGTTTTATTTTTTACTGCATCAAATTTCCATCCTTTGACCTCATCTACCTCAAACTGTAATTTATCTAGTACTAAAAGTAAATCGTTAGGAAAATCAATATCTGCCTTATCAATTTCGTCTATCAATACTACTGAAGGAATATTTTTTTGAGCAAGTTCTATAGCTTCTCCTAATTTCCCTAGCTCTACATATTGTCGTCGAGAAATATTTTTGTTTATTGTGTCATTTTTTATCTCGTTTTCTGCTTTATTTTCAGTATCGGTGTCATTTATTGTAATTAATTTTCTTTCTTGGAGTTCATATAATCGCCTTACAGCGTCATAAGTATAAAGTAAATCTTGAGCGCGACTTGTGGAACGAATGTAACATTCTTTGAGAGGATAACCCAATTCATAAGCAACTGAATAAGCAAGACGAGTTTTTCCACATCCTGGTTCACCTTCTAGTAATAATGGACGACGAAGATAGAGAGCATCGTTGACAGCTTCAGCTAAATTTTCAGAAGCAATATAAGGTTCTTTGATAGTTAGGACATCATCCAATATTTCTTGCGTTTCATTGCTGGTTAATGGTTGATATTGACAATTATTTCCTTTCCCTTCGTACTTTCGTTTTTTGAGGTCATCCATTATTTAATATTCTCCCATTTAGTTCATTGATAATTTGCTGTAATACGCAATAAGTTCCAATTAAATCTCCCTTTTGACCTTTTAATTTGTCAATACAATAACTTATCTCTGATTCTACGAAATCGCGATTACTTAATTCATTCCTAAACCATTCCAGCAATCCTTTTCTACCATTTAAATTAAATTCATTTGGAGTTTTTATTGCTAAAAACCCATTAGTATTATAAGTACAATTAGTATCCGCTAAAATAAAAAATAAGCATTGTTGACTTTTATTTAGATAATTAAGACATTTTTCTTCTATTTCTTCAAAGAAACGTAAGGTTTTTCTTTCTAATATTGGTGGTGGTAAAATATGATTCCAGACAATAATAAAAATATTTAATTTGTTATTATCTTGGGCAAGCTCTAAAATATTGTTGCAAACATTTGCTTCTTTTAGTTCTGTTTCTATATCTTCTAATAGAGTCAAATAATTATCAGATATACAGATTTCCTTTTTGTAATAGGATCTACCAGTTTTTTCTTGACATAAATCTAAAATTCTTGTAATGATATAATCATTTAAAATATGATGGTCGGGACTACTGAGGCTAAAAGCAAATGCACCTTTATACGCTAATTCTTTTATTAATACAGCTTCTAAATCTTCCAAATCATATTTAACTATTATTCTTTGATCAATTTTGTTTTCTGTAGAAACATTAACTGTCCTGATCGGTTGCTCACGTTCCCTAGCTAACAAGTTTCGGTAGTTTGCGTTTTTTGAATTAAAAGTCTTTATTTCCTTTTGACCAAAATAAAGAATCTTCTCTAGAACATCTATTTGATAATCATCTAAGTTATATCTTTCCTGTGGTTGTTGTAGAATATAGAAAATAATTTTTACTAAAGGGTGATAGTTAGGTTTTTTGTAACTAATTTTATATGTGATGAATTTGCCAACTAATATACTAATAAATTCTGATAGATTTACATCCTAATTAAGCCCATAAACAAAACTTTCCTCAATACCCGCATTTATTAAAATACTTTTTCTACCATTGACAGTTGAAAATCCACTAAAAAGTCTTAGTAAAGCTGATTCTAGCTTACAAACGTCATGATATTCATGAAAATTGGCAAAGATTACTGGATCGTCCAATTGTGCAATTCAAATTAATTTCAATTAAGTGTCAAATATATCGGTTATTATATATTCAGTTTCAGAATCTCCAATTTCTCTATACAAAGGTAATACTCTAATCAAATATTCCAGTTCATCTGACTCCAATTCATCTACTGAGCGATTATTACATATTTTTACGGCAATAATCAAAGATTGTTGCAGGTAATCATATGATTTATCCTTATCCCCTGAAACATTATAAGCAAAGCTTAGATTTTGTAAAGCGATTCCTTCAGCAATATAATCACCTATCTCTCGGACAATTTTTAAATACTGCTCAAAATAGTTAATGGCTTGGGAATATTGCTTTAAATTTCCATAACCAACTCCAAAACTTCTAAGCTTTTTCCTCTGTTAGCTTTTCTTGTAATTCTAAAGATTCCTTTACTAGCGGAATCTTTAAGTCAGTGGCAATTTTAAAAGCTTGCATACAAAATTGTTTTGCCAAAGAGATACGATTCAATTGGTAATAAACTTCTGCTAAATTGAGTAAAGTGGCGGCTTCAGCAGCAGGATCTTGTATTTCTACAAAAATTTTGTTTGCTGAATTTAAAGCTTCTAAAGCTTCTGGATAGCGTTCTATTTTCCTTAATGTATCTCCTAAATTTCCTAGTGCCATTCCTTCGCTCCAGAGAGAGCCGATATCGCGAGCAATGACTAATTGCTGCTGAGTAATATCTAATGATTTTTCGTATTCACCCAAGTCAAAATAGATATTTCCCAAATTACCTAAAGCTATTCCTTCAGATTCGCAATCGCCGATCTCCAGGGCAATTCTCAGTTGATGTTCAGTATATTCAATTGCTTCCTCGTATTCTTCTAAAGAAAAGCATATATTACCCAAGTTGCCAAAGGCTTTGGCTTCTAACTGGCGATCGCGTGTTTCCCAGGCTATATTGATCTGCTGTTGGGTATATTCTAGAGCTTGAGTATAGTTCCCCAGAGAGTAATTAGCGTTACTTAAGGTACTTAGAGCCGAGCCAATTTTAGAACGCTCTCCGATTTCTCGTGCTATATCTAATTCTTGTTGACCACAATCAATCGCCAAGAAATAATCTCCTAAGCGATAATGAGCATTACCAAGATGACCTAATGCCGTAGCTATTCCAGAACGCTCGTTAATTTCACGTGCAATAGATAACTGTTGTCGAGCATAATCCATTGCTACATGGTAGTCACCCAAGGAGCAATAAGCACTACTCAAATTTCCTAATAATGCACCTTCTCCCAAGCGATCGTTAAATTCTTTATTAATGTCTAAGCTTTGTTGATAATATTTAATTGCTTCGTGGTAGTTTCCCAAGGATAAGTGTGCGCTACCAATACAGGAGAAAACTCTGCCTTTTTCTTGTCGATCTTCAATTTCTTCTGCAATCGCTAGACTTTCCTGATAAAGTTCAATAGCGCGATCGTATTTCCCCAATACGTCATAAATGTAGCCCAAATTAGTTAGTGCTCTTGCTTCTCCTTCTCTATCTTTAAGGATTCTAGAAATTGACAACAATTTCCCATAATATTCTAAAGCAGGACTTAGCTCTCCCAAAGCAATATAGATATTACCTAAAGCATTAAAACAATTACCATCAACTATAAAATTTATTTTGCCTACAAGTTGCTTGTACAAAGGTATTTGTTCTTTGTAGTAGCTCCAAATAAACAATTCATTATGCAATTGTTCGTTGGAAGCAGTATTGAGTTGAACTGCAAGAATGTCACTGGCTTTTTCCCAATCTCCAACTTCGCACAGATGGTAAAAAGTTTCAATTAGACCTTTGACTCGATCAAAGTTAGAAAAATTAGTTTTAGGTTTATACTTAGTAAGCCAGTTAATGATAGCTCTGTAATGAGTGCGTTGGAGATGCGGTTTAACAGTTTTGAGAGTTAATGGATTGATATTAAGTTCAGTCAGAATCACTTCGCTAGAAGGAATTATATTATCTTCTCTTGAATCTATTTTTTTTAACTCAACTCGATCATCCATGATAATTTCACAATTTTTTCAGTTATTTAAAATACTTAGTTATATAATTTAAATTGAAATATATTTCTTTCAATAAAGTTAAATTTTTAGATATCAACTTCTCAACTAAATATCAAAGTATTTTACTCAATTTTATCAACAATTCCTCACAGTATTTTACTAATGGAATACCCAATTCTGTCGCTATCTGTAATGCTTTTTGGCAATGTTCCTGTGCTTTTTGGGGTTGATTGATTTTATGATAAACTTCCGCTATGCTCTGGAGAGCATACGCTTCTCCTTGGGAATCTTTAATTTCTCGAAAAATAGCTAAAGATGCTTGTAAATTTTTAAGAGCTAGATCGT
>CAKZYM010000241.1 GCA_937884685.1 uncultured Calothrix sp. | reverse complement strand
GCAAATAACCTGTTTATTATATTATTTGTCAGTGCAGAAGACTCAGCAATTCGCGTACCTAGTATGTGGTTACTTAAAGATACTGGTAGCCCAGAATCGACATTACTATGGTTTTTGATTAAATGTGCTTTGTTTTACTTAATTGTTTTTGGCTTGGGAAGAAGGAAAAAGATTGGTGTGGGGAGTGAGGAATAGCAAGAATCGGAGATTCTTCAACTGCTTCCTAGTAATCAACCAAATCAACCTTACCCGCTACTTGCTACTCACTAATTGCTACCCGCTACCTGCTAATTTTCCCTAATATTGCATAAACATATTTCCCCACCCCCTACTTATCTAATGAAGTAGAAAACCGGGGTTAAATGTGAACACGTCGATTCAAGCAGAACAGAAAAAGACACCAAATATCGCTCAAGATAAAAATCTTTACATAATCATTGGTGTAACGTTGATATCTATTATGGGAGGACAAACGGTTGCTCCTATATTACCGAGTTTGACTGAAGTATTTGATGTCTCTACCAGGGAAATTGAACTGGTGATGACGCTTTTTGTATTACCAATCGGTTTAGCTACTCCTGTTCTTGGAGTTTTGGCTGACCGGATTGGAATTAGAAAAGTTTTGATTCCAGCTTTAATTTTATTTGCGATCGCAGGAGCTTCGATTGCTTTTGCAAATACTTTCACTTCTGTTCTGGGATTGCGTTTTTTACAAGGATTGGGTGCTGCTCCTTTGGATGCTTTATCCTTAACTATGATTGCCATGCTCTACCAAGGTAGAATGTTGGGTGCGGCAATGTCTATTAATGCTGCTGTGATTGGAATATCTTCAGCGATTTACCCATTGCTTGGTGGAGCTTTGGGAAGTGTTGATTGGTCATACCCATTTTTACTTTCGGTTTTGGCTTTTCCTTTGGTAATGCTGGTAATTATGGTTTTAAAATTACCTTCAAAACCTCCGACAGCGAAAAAGGAAAGTTTAAAGGTTTATCTCAAAGGTACTTGGAAAAGCGTTAATAACCGTTCGGTTCTGGGATTGTTATTCGCGGTTGGTACCATATTCATGATTCAATTTGGAGCTTTTATAACCTACGTACCAATTTTTGCAGGTGTTAATTTGGGTGCTTCTGGTTTCATGAATGGAATTATTTTATGTGTTATGTCCTTAGCTGTTGCTATTAGTGCTGCTCAGTTGGGATGGTTAATTCAAAGGTTCTCGGAAATAACTTTAATTAAAACTTCTTTTATTCTGAGTGCTGTTGCTTTAATCATGATTCCATTTATCACAAATCCTTGGTTGCTATTAATTCCTAATATTTTATTTGGTATATCTTTAGCATTTGCTTTACCATCATCTCAAGCATTATTAGCAGGACTTTCCGCTCAAGATTCTCGGGCTGGATTTATGGCCGTAAATGCTAGCGTCCAATCATTAGGACAAGCACTTGGCCCCATACTCGGAGGTTTAGCAATTGCTTTTGGTGGAATAAAAGTTGTGTTTTTCAGTGCTGCTGTTTATTCGGTAATTGCATTTTTTATCTTCAATATTCTAATTACTCCCAAACAAACACAACCAGTATCACCATCACCTCTTAGCGAATTAAAGACACAAAGGACATTTATTCCACAAACGGATTCACCGACAAATATCCAAACACCAGTTCCTCAATTAATTCATACTTCAACTAATCAAGTACTTGATTTACCCGAAGTTCCTTCAATCATAAGTATCGGAAAAGGACATAGCAATGATACAGACAATATAGATGTTTCCAACTTACCTCACTCGGAAGTAGTTTCTCGAAATCACGCTCAAATTAAATTTGATGGAGAAGATTACTACATTCAAGATATGGGAAGTTCTAACGGTACATATATTAATAAATATCCGCTTTTACCTGGTATTTGGTATAAGTTAGGCCCAGGAGTAAAACTGGGTTTAGGTAAGCGTGACATGATAGCGTTTGTATTTCAATTCAATTAAGTTAAATTAAGTTAATTAATTAAATCAACTAATTAAATAAACGCACTGGTTTAGAGTCAATATTTTTAGCAATAGTATTAACTCTTTTAACCACACTAATCATGTATTTATACTTGGGGGGTGATTCATTTGGAATATATCTAGCTTGTTGAATCAAAGAAGCAGGAGCTTGTTTTAAATGATTACGAATTAAATCCGCACGTTTTCTTTCCACATCTGGACTACATAAAAGAGAACCGGAGGGGACGGTATGAGTATCAGTAAATAAAATCCGAAACTGTGAAGAATCGAATTCTGATTTATGCAAATTAAACTCTTGTGAAGAAAGAGCAGCAGCATCAACTTCACCGCTCGATAACGATTCCAAAGATATTTTTGGTGTAGAAGAAAATCGAACGGATGCTAATGTCAAACCATACAGATTATAAAGTGGAAAATAATAACCGGTTGCAGAACCCTGTTGTCCTAAAGCAATTCTTTTATTTCGTAAATCTTGAATTTTCTGCAAAGGACTATTTTGATTGACAACAATTATAGAACGAGAAGGATTATCTAATCGTAAAGGAAACATGCTCCAATATTGATAGTTTGCAATACTCATAGCAGCTAAACCGGGAGTTGAAAAAAATAAATTCCAAGATTTACGTTTAATACGCTCAACTGCCATTCTTTCATTAAAAGCAGGTTCTAATTCAATAATCGTCTTCATTTTTTCGCTTAAATATTCCTGGAAACCGGTCAATCTTTCGATAGTTTGTTTACCTTTTCCATAACTAATTACACCAATAACTAAACGTTGATTTACTATGGTTTTTTCTGCGGCACAAGCAGAAGCGGCTAACAACATTTGTGAAAGAAATATACGTCGAGATAATTTAGTTTTCATTTTTTAATTTCATCAGATAGAAAAGTTTTTGCGTAGAAATAAATTCTTGTATGAATACATCAGTAAAATCAAATGATTTTCATGTAAATTCCTAAATAAAGAATAATTAACAAATAAGTATGAAAATAGAAACAAAAGTAAATTTAACTCTCATTATCATTTTTATTTTTGGTA
>CAKZYM010000240.1 GCA_937884685.1 uncultured Calothrix sp. | reverse complement strand
GTGGGCTTCGTACTATTAGCCCCAGGCTTTTAGTCTGTGGGCTTTTTGCATAATTGAGATTGATATTAATTCTAATTTCTTTTCTGGTAGTGCAATTTCAAGAAAAAAAGCACAAATCTATTGGTAAATTCGATAAGCTTACAAAAGCAGTTTCGCGAACTTAGAAAATGACCGCAATTAG
Organism: uncultured Calothrix sp.; assembly: GCA_937884685.1. Taxonomy (GTDB): domain Bacteria; phylum Cyanobacteriota; class Cyanobacteriia; order Cyanobacteriales; family Nostocaceae; genus Rivularia. The sequence goes on along the minus strand of CAKZYM010000240.1, from coordinate 6,462 downwards.
CCCAACAATTTTAGCTCTCGACTTTGATGGTGTAGTCTGTAACGGACTGATAGAATACTTTCAGGTATCTTGGCGTACTCACTGCAAATTTTGGTCTTGTGCCGACCAAACCCAAACAGAAGAATTAGCAAATAAATTTTATCGTCTTCGTCCCGTAATTGAGACTGGGTGGGAAATGCCAGTTTTAATCAAAGCATTACTAGAAGGATATGAAGAAGATAAAATTTTGCAACAATGGCATGATATATCCCAAAAAATTCTTCGTCAAAGTGATTTTTCAGCCCAGGAAATTGCTTTCAGTTTAGATACACAGCGCGATGAATGGATAGCGAATGATTTAGATGGTTGGCTGACCATGCACAAGTTTTATCCAGGAGTAATTGAACGAATTCAAAATATTTATAATACTCAAACCGCGCTTTATATAGTTACAACTAAAGAAGGAAGATTTGTCAAACAATTATTAAATAAAGCAGATTTTGACCTACCACGAGAAGCCATTTTTGGTAAAGAAGAAAAGCGTCCTAAATATGAAATATTGCGAGAATTAAAACAAGAATCTAACGATTTATCAGTCAAGATATGGTTTGTCGAAGACCGGATAAAAACATTACAAAAAGTTAAAGAACAAGAAGATTTAGAAGACGTAGAATTGTTCCTTTGTGACTGGGGCTATAATACTTCTACAGAAAGAGAAAAAGCTCAAAAAGATATGCGAATTAACTTAATATCGCTAAATCAATTTACTCAAGATTTTGATAAATGGCAAGCGTAATCAGTGAACAGTGAACAGCTGGCAATTATTTGTTGATAATTGTTAGTTGGTAATTGCTAATTTACTAATTGTTTTCTGATAGTTATTAATTGTTCTTGCAATCATAAAATATTATAAGAATATTTATAGAAAACTGATAACTGCTCACTGCTCACTGATAACTGATAACTGCTCACTGCTCACTGATAACTGATAACTGTTAACTAATTATGCTTGATTTAAGTAAACTGGCCGGACAAATGCATGGCTTGAGTCAACATTTGACGGCTGAAGCTGAAGCGAATCGACAGCGTTTGCAATTGGGGATGAAGCATCTTGAGTATGCTTTTGACAACCAAAATGAATTAGTTCAACTCCAGCAAAAATGGCGCGATCGCATTTTATTTGCGAATGCAACTCCGGTGGAACCGTTACACACCTGTATTGATATCATGGTTCCTCCGAAAACTCATACTGTCATTGCGACTGACGGTTCCCAAATTGCTCCGAACCATCACGAAATTGCTTACTGTTATTTGCTCAATATCGGCAGAGTGGTTTTACATTACGGACAAAACAAACACCCAATTCTAGATAGTATACCGGAAATATTCTATCGACCCGAAGATTTGTATATGTCCCGTCAGTGGGGAATTAGAACCGAAGAATGGATGAGTTACCGACGCACCGCTAGTGAAGCAGTAGTGTTATCGGAATTAGCTATTGGTGCAACGGAGAAAGGAAAAAGAGATGGGGGAATGGGAGGATGGGAGGATGGGAAGACAAGGAGACAAGGGGAAAAAGTTGAAGCAAATTCTAGCCCTTCTACCGCGACTTTAGAAAGAATACCCACCCTTGCAATGGTGGATGGTTCGCTTATCTATTGGTTTTTGGAACAATTGCCTTATGATGCGAGAGACCATATTTTACCGCCAATTCTGGAATCTTGGAAGGATTTACGGAAAGCCGGTATTCCTATGATGGGTTATCTGAGTGCTTCGCGGAGTATTGAAGCCATGAATTTTTTCCGATTGTCAGCTTGTCCCCACAAAGCACCGGACTGCATGAGTTTTTGTCCCAATCAAATGGATAAAATCCCTTGTAAACTGTTTGAGGGATTGCGAGATAGTACTTTATGGTCAACTCAACTCAAACCAGGTCAGCGGAGTCCTTTATGGAAAAGTAATTCCCGGATTATAGAATTATATGGAGACCAGCAAATTTACTTTTGTTATGTTCATGTGGGTACTGAAATAGCGCGAGTCGAATTTCCGCAATGGGTAGTAGAAGATACCGAAATGTTTGAGGAATCTTTAGGATTAATGCTGGCTCAAGTTCATAAAGGATATGGTTATCCGGTAGCATTAGCAGAATCCCATAACCAAGCAGTTGTTAGGGGTGGAGACAGGTCGCGTTTCTTCGGTTTATTAGAACGACAAATGATTAAAGCTGGCTTAAAAAATGTTGGGACTTCTTACAAAGAAGCACGAAAGAGAGGAAGTATTGCGTAAATGGGAATTGGGGATTGGGGATGGGAATATTAAATAGTGAGGAATTAGGAGTTAGGAGTTTATAACTTATGGTATTAGTCCGGGAATTTAATTCATGGTCGCGCTTTCAATCCTAATTCCTCACTCCTAACTCTTAACTCTCAATTCCCTATCCCCCATCTCCAATTCCAAATTTCCGAATATGATTTTCTTGAAAACCTGTTATCTTTGTAACCCTTTTGGGAAAACTATACTTAGGCATGGACTGGACAAATAACTTTCAGGGTTATGTATCTACAGTTCTCGGGTTCGGAAAAGTAAAGGTTTTTAATCATATTTGGTACCATGCGAAAAAATAATAGTTCCCTAAATAAGTCGGCAGCTTTTTTATTAGTTACTATAGTTGCGTTTTTTTATGCAGGGTGTTCTAACAGAGTTTCGACTACAAATAGTTTGGCAATACCTCCAGCGGTTGCTGTTAGTAATAAGAATATTTCAGCTTTAAGAATTGGAGTGTTACCAACTCAAAGTATTGAAGAACAACAGCGGATGATTGAACCTTTAAAAGAGTATTTAGAAGAGTCTTTAGAAACAAAGGTTAATTTCCGGGTTGCTTCAGATTACAAGCGAATTGTGGAATGGTTAGCAGATGGTGAAATAGACATGGCTTATGTTGCTGGAGTCTCCTACCTCGAAGCGCTAGAAGCAGGTGCTGAAATTGAACCTTTAGTAGCACCAATTGATAAGTATACGGGAAGACCTTGGTATCGTGCTGCAATTTTGGTTAAGGCTGATAGCAATATTAAAACTTTGCATCAGTTGAGAAATAAACGATTTGCTTTTGTAAATAAATCTTCTACAAGTGGTTATTTAATGCCATTTTCTGCTTTAAATAAACTTGGTATCAATCCGGAACAAGAATTTGAGAAAGTTATATATCCCGGTACTCATGCAAAAACTTTAGAAGCTCTGAAAAATGGTGATATTGATGCTGCTGCAACTAATATTCCTTATTATCGTAAGCAGCAAACAATGGGTAAACTCAGACCGGAAGAGTTTCGAGTTGTTTGGAAGTCTCCACCTATTCCCCCTTCATTAATAGTGGTTTCTAAAAGACTACCAGCAAATTCTATCAAAAAATTAAAAACTTCTTTCTTGAATACACCTGAAGGTCTCGAAGATATTTTTGGAGGACAATCAGCAGGGTATACCACAATTATTGATGCTGACTATACACCGATTCGCGAACTTCGAGCAAAATTAAGCTTGGAAACGGAGAAGGTGAAATGAAGATTTTCAACAAGTTTATCCTTTCTTCTGCTTTCTTTGCAGGATTAATCGCTGTTGGGTTGACCGGAAGTTCTTTAGCTCGAAATAAAGTTACCGCAAATATTAACGTTAAGTTAGAAAATACAGTTCAAGCAATTGAAGCTGCTTTACGATTAGAAATTGTTTTAATGCAGGAGATAGATACACTTAAAGATGATGTGTTAATTGATAATAATAATTCAGATATAAAAGAGCATCATCAAGAATTTGAGATTCAGCTTCAAAAATTAGAAACTTTACTTCCAAATGCTAAAGAAATACAAGATATTCGTCGTCGTCATCAATTTTTAGTGCGCTTGAGTAATGAAATAAGAAAAAGTAATGAAGCTTCACCCAATGTTGATTTAGATGATTTAAAACAGGATTTTAGAGCAATAAATTCTTTTGCTAAAGATATTAAGCTATTTCTAGGTGATTTGACAGATAGAAATCACGAAAAAATCATCATAGTTCAAGAGGAAATGGATAAAGCTCATGAAACTTATCAACGAGTGACCTATGGAATCATAATTGCTATCGTGCTAATTTTTATCAGTCAATTCTTCTTAATTATGCTTCCGCTGATTAATTCTTTGGAGAAGTTACAGAAGGGAGCATCAGCAATTGCTACAGGTAAGCTTGATTATCGACTTAACATTAATACCAAAGATGAATTAGAGCAACTTGCTAACGAATTCAACCGAATGACCGGAAAATTAACCGAATCATATAGCGAAATTATCGAACGTAGTGGGGAGTTACTTAAACTTAACCGAAATCTTAAAAACGAAATTAGTGACCGTACTCAAGCACAAGCGGAATTACAAGCAACCCTAGATGAACTCAAAAACACTCAAGCACAGTTAATTCAAACCGAAAAAATGTCTAGCTTGGGTCAAATGGTAGCCGGAGTTGCCCACGAAATCAACAATCCCGTTAGTTTCGTTTACGGAAATATTAATCATGTGAACGACTACGTAACAGATATTTTAGAATTAATAGAACTTTATCAACAAGAATTATCATCACCCGGAGAAGATATAGAGGAAAAACTTGAAGATATGGAATTAGATTTTGTCAAAGAAGATTTACCTAAAATACTAGCTTCAATGAAAATGGGAGCAACCCGAATTCGCGAAATAGTCTTATCTTTACGTAATTTTTCCCGTCTCGATGAAGCTGACATGAAAGAAGTTGATATTCATGAAGGAATCGAAAGCACTTTATTAATCTTACAAAACCGTCTAAAATCCAAACCAAACCGTACTGGAATTGAAATTATTAAAAACTATAATAATCTGCCTAAGATAGAATGTTATCCCGGACAGCTAAACCAAACATTTATGAATATTCTTAGCAATGCAATAGATGTATTGGAAGAGGGAAGAGATACATTTGGTATGCAAAATCCGCAGATTTCTATAAACACAGAACTAATCGATAACAAAAAAATAGCAGTCAGAATTGCAGACAACGGGATGGGAATGAGTGAAGAAGTTAAAAACAAACTATTCGACCCCTTTTTCACCACAAAACCCGTAGGAAAAGGAACCGGATTGGGTTTATCGATAACGTATCAAATAATAGTTGATAAACACCAAGGCAAATTATACTGCGTTTCAGAACCAGGTAAAGGAACTGAATTTATCATTGAAATTCCTCAACATCAGAAGAGAGAAAGTAATGAGGTGATGGAGAGTGAGAAGTTAGGAGTTATGAGTGAGGAGTTAGGAGTTATGAGTTAGGAGTTATGAGTTAGGAGTTATGAGTTAGGAGTTAGAAGTTTTGAATTATGAACTATATTAGCTTTCCGATTTTATGATTAGCTGTTTAGTAAGAGGGGAAGAATTAGTGATCTACATCCTCCGGATGAATAACTGGTAACTGATAATCCACACCCGACCGGTGAACACCTGATAACTGTCCGCTGATAACGCTACAATCAATATTACATATGAAAAACTGTAGAATAAATACAAATATCATCCCTGAAAATGCAGAACTTAAGCACTTTACAGACAACAGGGCTGGGTTTAGAACTGTTTCATACTCAAAGCAATACTTCGTTTGAAGTTCCCCCAAACTATCCAATTGTTCGCATTGGGAAACTAAACGAACAAGTTCCTATCGATATTGATGTTCTAGATTTACCTTCAGCTGATATTGTTTCACGAGTACATGCAGAAATTTTTGTACAAGATAATACTTACTATTTAGTAGATGTAGGTAGCTCTAATGGTACTTTTTTAAATGATCATAAATTAGAAAATCACAAGCGCTATCCACTTAATATAGGGGACAAAATTGACCTAGGTAGCGAGAATAAAGTTACTTTTAGATTTCAGTACAGACAGCAAAGTCAGCAGACAGCAATTGTAACTAATCAACCCACCACTATCCAAGCTCAAGCTATCAATAACCAGCAACCATTACAAGCGGTAGACCGTAAAAGCAAGTTCGTTGGTTTAGGATTGATATCTGTAGGAACATTAATCTTTGCAGCAAATACTCGAATTGGTTTGAGTCTAGGTTTTCCTACTATTTTACTATGGGTTGGGGGAGTTTTTATTCTTGTCCAGCGTCCAATTAATCCTAATTGGGGATGGGGTTTGATAGGACTTGGAACTGCATTACTCTTATTTTTTGGTAGACTATTTACTTCATTTAATTTTTTAGCTCTTCTTATATCAGCGAGCTTGATATTTACAGGTTATCAACTATTCAAAAATGGAAAAGTGTTTGGTTATGGCTTGAATTCTGTAAAAGCATTATTTAAGAAACAGTGAACAGTTAACAGTTAACAGTTAACTGTTATCAGTGAACAGTTGTTATTTTTATTAACTATTAGTTAATCTGACGTGCTGCTAGATTAGATAATGTATTAGCTCAATGTATCCGTCAGGATGTTAT
>CAKZYM010000239.1 GCA_937884685.1 uncultured Calothrix sp. | reverse complement strand
GTCAGCAAATTAAAATTTAAACGATTGCATTGGTGATGGTGGGTTATAGAAATGCATCGGTATTAATCAGCGATAAGGGAATAGTGTCACCTGACGGAAAGACTTCGGATTTAGGAATGATTCGATTATTAGAGAAAGTAGTTGCTAGAACTTCCGGACAAAATCCTTCACAATTGGCTCCTGCTGTAGTTGCTGCTGGTAACGATATCTCTACGAATCCTTTAACAAAGTTGTTGAAAAGTACCAATAGTATCAATAAACGCCATGAATTGATGCAAATACAAACAAGCATAAAGCTTGCTAGAAGCGAATATGCAGCAGTACTTACAAGTTGGTTAAACCAAGTAGTTGCCCGAAACTTGATTTCAGAAATCTTATTTTGCGGTGGAACTGCGGATTACATGAGGAGAGAGCTAAATTCTCATTATTCTGGAACACCTTGTTTATGGGGAGTGGGTACAGATATTCCAACACAAGTCGATAGCTTCGGTTTGGGAAGTCGTTTGGCTGATGTTTACAGCGTATTTTTATACTTTTCGCAACAGGTAAGTTGATGCAAAAACAAATCGATTTCCGTTGGCGCTATCAACCCTGTAAGCCAATGGATATCCAATTAATGAAACATATTCAGTCTAATTTGATGACTGGTAAAACCCAAATGATGCTTGTAGCAGTCCGTTCATTTTGGCTAACTCACGCTATAGCTAATTACTCAGATGATGAAAAAGAAGTACAGCGTATAGCTAGAAGTTGTATACAAGCTCTGAGAAAACAGGCGCAAGAGATTGTTGAATTAGCAGGATTAGAAGATGCTTCTCTAAAACCTTTAAGGCAAAATTATTCCTGGTCTAATTCCCAAAGTAAAGCATCTCATTCAAATAATAATGATTCAGAAAATCATGTTTATGATGATGCGGGTTTGAGTAATTTCATGTAGCAAGATTTTTAATCATGAGGATGCAGATATATGAGTTATAGAAAAATGAAAAGAAAAAGAGGCAGACCTAGAAAAACTACTTTAACTCTTCGAGAAGATATGCAGGTTGAAAATAATCCAGAACAATTAAATATGAATAACAATGAATCGCAGACGAATGAAGAAAATTATGATTGGGATAAAGAAATTGATGGCTCGTTCGTCAACAAAGAAATTATACAACCTCCAATGAATGAAAAAGCAGAGGTAGAACCTAGTACAAGTAATGATAATAGCGAAGAAAAGCAACAAACATCAACTAATGGTTTTGTGAGAGTAGAGAAGGAAAATAGTTTTAAAGAACCAACAATTATTCATCTTATTGATGGAGAGAAAGGGGGGTGTGGAAAATCGTTTTTCAGTAGGACATTTATTGAATACTGTAATTCCATCGCTTACGATATTGCAATTGTCGATGCGGATATCAGCAACAAAGATATAGCTACAATTTACCCCTCGGTTGAAGTTGCTTATTTTAGCGATGATGAAAAGCTGGCATTTCAAGCCGATAAAATATTTGACTTAGCTTTTGAAAAATCTGTACTTGTTAATCTACCCGCTCAGGTTTATTCCAATGTTACTGATTGGATACAACGTAATGATTTAGTCAATTTGGGTAGAGATAATTCAATCAAGTTTATTAAATGGTTTGTTTGTATGGGAGGGGTTGATTCGGTCAATTTCTTTCTTCAATCTTTGAATGATTTCGGAAATGACATTATTCATGTATTTGTGAGAAATCAAGGATTATGCGATGAATGGGAGTATATAAACGAAATGCCTGAATTTAAATCAGCTATCGATGATTACAATTTTATAGTTATGGATTTTCCTAAATTTCCGTTTTGGGAGCGTAGTATGATTGACCGCTTGGGGATAACTTTTGATATGGCGATCGCACACCCTGAACTGAAAGTCATTCCCAAACAACGGGTGAAGAATTTCCTCAAAGTAGCTTATGCTTCCTTAGCTGCAACGGAGTTGATTCAATGAGTACGGGTGATGCTTCCAAAAGTACAGAAGAAAAAGAAAAACCAAAAACTCCGGATGAGTTGCTTGCTGAAGCTTTGAAAGGGAAGAGTGAAGAGTTTAAGCAGCGAGTAGTGGATTTCGCTTTTAGAAGTGGTTTATCAAAAGATGACCCGTTATTTCTTGTACTGGTTGCTACCGGACAATTAGAAGTAATGTTGGAGGATGCACCCCAAACATTACAGTTGCTATTTGAGACTTGGAATCAAGATTTAGCCAAGAATCTGGAGACAGTAGAACAAGTTGCTGTTCAGAGGCAAAAAGTAGCTATTAACCGAGCAGCACAGGCTTTGATTCATGAATCTTTGGTACGTGAAGGTCGAAATATTATCAATTCTATTTATCCGGCTGCAATTGTATTCTTTCTTATCTTTGGATCTGGTTTTATCGGAGGTGTAACGATACCACCTTGGATTGTTGGTGTGTTAGGGAAGGGGTATACCTTAGTGAAATCTAATAATCTGACTTGGGACGAGCTGAATGCGATGAAATGGGCTATGTCAAGTGAGGGAAAATTTGCGAAAGACTTGATTGATTGGAATCGCGGTTATTTGGAAAATGGAGAATGTCTCAAGGATGCTCAAAAGTTAGGTGTGACTTTATCGCAATATAATCGCAAAGCCACATCAGGATTCTGCACTATTTGGGTAGTTCCGACAGATAAACGTAAATTTGTTCCTTCAGATAAATAAGATAAAGACGCTTATAGAAGTTGTTCCACAAGCGTTTAGAAAACTACTTCTCAATTAGAATTCCTCACCGTCATCTGTCCAAGGAGTCTCTAGCATTTGTTTTTCATATAAAGCAATTGCCTTTTTTTCTTTCTCATCTTGTGGGTCATAAAAATCATCGTAATTCGCATATCCCTCACTCAAAAGTTCTTCCGGGGTCATCGATGCCATTACCTGATATCTACTTATTTTCGGTTGCTGATTAGGGGGCTGTTGATTCATCTTTCTAACCTGTTAACTGATAACAATATTTATTCTAGACGTAAAAAATAAATTGCGTATCGCCCTCATTATTCTTCAGATTTTGACAACGCTATGGTTCTAAAGCTCAATCATTTCGATACTAAGACAAAACAGGATACAGGAATTGAGGAAAAATTGGAGAATACTCTAGCAGAATACTTATTCCCAGGGGTTGAGTTTAGTATTGGAACTGCTTACCCCGAAGCCACTATTCCCCAAGATTTGGAAGAACACGGCGATTTTGGGACTCTGCAATTTTCGGCTCGAAAAAGAATGTATTTCGCAAGTGACCCAAATATACGTTCATTACTTTACCCCAACCCTTCTGATGGTGCTGCTTATCCTTTACCATTTACACCTTGTCGGAGTTTTCATGAATTGCATAATGCTAGGGTATTGGTAATTGATGATTTAACCGGAGATTCGGGTGGAATCATTGCTACTAGTGATGCTAAAAAATT
>CAKZYM010000238.1 GCA_937884685.1 uncultured Calothrix sp. | reverse complement strand
AAACCAGAACCCTCCAGTTCCGAACTTTCCGTTTCCTCTTCAGTAGACCTATCCGATTTAGATACTAACCTCCTAGCTATCACCAGTGAAAAGACTGGTTATCCCGTAGAAATGCTAGAGATGGATATGGATATGGAAGCTGATTTAGGCATTGATTCTATCAAGCGAGTAGAAATTATGGGTGCATTACAGGAAATGTATCCTGATTTACCCAAGTCTGATAACGTCGAGGAATTAAGCGAACTGCGGACTATCGGTCAGATAGTAGAGTATTTACAATCTCTTTCTTCGGGTGGTTCAAATACCAACATCGTAGAGATACAAACTGCTGAAGTTGAAGTTAATCAACCTGTAGCTGACATTCCCGCAGCAGAAACAACGGTAGAACCAGTAGAATCTTCAGCAATCGAAACAATCGAAGCTCAAATTCCTACCGAAATCGTTGCAACCAGCGCTGACACCAGCAACCTCGGTCAAACCATGTTAGAAATAACCAGCGAAAAAACGGGTTATCCCGTCGAAATGCTGGAAATGGAAATGGATATGGAAGCCGACTTAGGTATTGATTCCATTAAACGAGTAGAAATCATGGGTGCATTACAAGAAGCATACCCGGATTTACCCAAACCCGATAACCTAGAAGAAATAAGCGAACTGAGGACAATCGGACAAATAGTAGAGTATCTCCAGTCACTATCTGGAGGTGAAAAAAAAAAGCTACAGTCTGACACCAGTCAGCCATTAAATGAAATTGAAGGGGTTGTTAGATATCCTGCAATATTACAACCCCTTCCCCAACCCGACTTTCTCGAATTTTCACTACCAGAGGGAAACATTGTTTTAATCACTGACGATGGTTCCTCCACCACTTCCGAACTAGCTGTGAGGTTAGATGAAAGTGGTTTGAAAGTAGTAGTTTTAAGCTTTCCCGAATCAATAATTCCCGGACGTTCGGTACTACCGAGCAATATCAAAAATATAATTTTAGAAGACACAAGCGAAAAGCACCTCCAGCAACAGCTAAAAGCAATCGCGACTAACTGTGGTTCCATAGGAGCTTTCATCCATATTCATCCAACATTTAACCCTACTTCCAGCGGTGTCAACTACTCCCCAGAAGAAAAGACAATAGTCAAACAAGTTTTCTTCATTACCAAACATATTAAAAAATCGCTTAAAGCAGCAGCAGAAAACGGACACAGCTGCTTTTGTACGGTAACTCGACTCGACGGGGCTTTTGGATTAGAGCAAAAAATTAACTTTAGCCCCATCGCTGGTGGATTATTCGGACTAACCAAAACATTAACTTGGGAATGCGGAGAAGTCTTCTGTAGAGCAATTGACATCCACCCCCAAATCGATACTCAAAACTGCGTCAATTACATTCAAGCAGAACTACACGACCCCAATCATGTAATAACCGAGGTCGGTTACGGTACCCAAGGAAGAATGACTATTACAGTGAACAGTTAACAGTGAACAGTTAACAGTTAGGAGTTAGGAGTTAGGAGTTAGGAGTTAGGAGTTAGGAGTTCAAATTTTGGATTTTAGATTTTGGATTTTGGATTTTGGGTTAAGGAGTTAGGAGTTATAAGTTATTTTCTCATCTCCAATGCCCAATCCCCAATTCCCAATTCCCAATTCCCAATTCCCAATTACCCATTACCCATTACCCATTACCTATAAAGCAGTAGAGACGTAACATCACGCTACGTCTCTACGGGAACTAGGAGTTGGGGGGTTGGGGATTGGGAATAAAAGGAGTTCTCACGAGCTAAAGAAGGTAAAGGTTTACTACTTCCTTAAACTAATTGGAACTCCCTCTTCAAAGTTAGGAGTTTTGAATTACATATTAATATATCATGTCTGGAAAACAAAAAGCTAATTATATTGGTCGTATTGTTGATTGGAGCAAACAAGCTCCCATTCGGTCAGCAAAGGTCATATTTGAGAATAAAGATGGTGATTCCGTAGTTTCAAATAGCGATATCGAAGGTATTTACCGATTTACGACAAATACCGATAGTAACGGGGTTCTCCAGGGGCAGATTACAGTAGAAGCGAACGGTTATCAAACTCACAAATCCTACATTAGTTTCGGAAAAGACAAGCACGACCTAGGAGACATTACACTGGTCGGAGGAATAAGTAAGGTAACTCCTCAACCGAATGTAAGTAATACATCTACCAGACCCAGTAAGCCGTCTAGTACATCCAGTAGCACTGACAGTACTGATAGAAATAATAACAATCGCAGCAGCAGCACAAGTAATAGCGATACTGACAAACTAATTCCAATATTAATAGCTTTGATGGTAACTTTTTTCACGTTTACCACATTCGCTATCGTATCCGCTATTAGAAAAGAGCGTTTTAATGATAGACCCAACAACTTTATCAATTTTCGCGAATTACCGACTTATCAAGTAGTAAGTAGCAAGTAGCAAGTAGCAAGTAGCAAGTAATTTATATTCTCACAGACCTACTCAACTATCTATTATCTACTCGCGAATCGTTACCAATTACCAATTACCAATTACAATATCTATGCAAACAACAACTTCAATTCGTCCGGAATCGGTTTTTATTGTTAGTGGTGGAGCTAAAGGTATTACTGCAAAATGCGTGATTGAATTAGCAAATAAGTTTCCATGTAAGTTTATTTTACTAGGTCGTTCGGCGCTATTAGAATCTGAACCTTTATTTGCTGCAAATTGCTTTGATGAACCGGTTTTGAAAAAAAGAATTATGCAAGATTTACTTGGTCGGGGAGAAAAACCTACTCCCATCCAAGTGAAAAAGATTTATAATCAAATTGTTTCTGATAGAGAAATAAAAGAAACTTTAACAACAATTAAACAGGCTGGAGGTGATGCACAATATATTAGTGTTGATGTCACAAATGCTCGGGATTTAAAGCAAGAAATCACCGCTGTGACGGAAAGTATGGGTAAAATAACTGGTATTATTCATGGTGCGGGTAATTTAGCTGATAAGTTAATTGAAAAAAAGACTGAGGAAGATTTTGAAAAAGTTTACAGCGCTAAAATTAAAGGTTTAGAAAATTTAATTAGTTGCGTCAATCTTTCTCAATTGGAACATTTAGTTTTATACTCTTCTGTTGCTGGTTTTTACGGCAATATTGGTCAGTCAGATTACGCTTTAGCTAACGAAATTCTCAACAAATCGGCTCATCTACTTAAACAACAGTATCCTCAGTGTCATGTGGTCGCTATCAACTGGGGTGGCTGGGATAGCGGTATGGTAACACCAGAATTGAAAAAAGAATTTGCTCGTAGGGGTATTGAAATTATTCCTGTAGAAGCAGGAGCCAAAATGTTAGTAAATGAGCTTAATGATTCCTTCCGGGATTCTACACAAGTTGTAATTGGTAGCCCGATTTCTCCACCTCCACCATCCTTAAATCATAATTCCCAGTTAAGAAGTTATCGCATTCATCGAGGATTAACTGAAGCCGCAAATCCTTTTATACAAGACCATATAGTCGGTGTAAAACCAGTTTTACCCGCTACTTGTGGAACACAATGGATGATTAATGCTTGCGAGCAGCTTTATCCAGGATATAGGTTTTATTACTACAATAATTTTAAGGTATTGAAGGGGATACCTTTTGATGAAAAACTATCAGATGAATATATCCTAGATATAGAAGAAATTGCTAAGCACGAGCATCAAGAAATAGTTTTTAAAGCGAAAATATGGAGTAAGAATAAAAACGGAAAAGTTAACTATCATTTCAGTATTAACGATATTCATTTGTTACCGCAAGATACACCTAGTCCGACTTACGAACAATTGAATATGACAGAAGATAATGTCATCACCATTAAAGGTAATGAATTTTATCAAGAAAATCCAGTAATATTTCCTTTATTTCACGGTGAGTCTTTCAAGGGATTAACAAAAGTAATAAATATTAGTCCAGAAAAAATTACTACCGAATGTGTTTGGAACGAAATTGATAGAAAACAGCAAGGACAGTTTCCCGTTTTCTGGGTGAATCCTTTCTCTGTTGATTTAAGTACTCATCCATTGTGGATTTGGTTACAGCATTATCATCAAGAAATCTGTTTACCCGCTGAAATTCAGAAACACGAACAATTTGCTGCAACTCCCAACAATAAACCTTTTTACGTATCCTGCGAAGTTATAAGTAAAACTGCAACCAGCGTTGCTGCCGATTTTACAATACACGACAATCAAGGAAAAATTTATTCCCGTCTACTAGGTGGTAAAGGAATTATTATTCCCACTAAGTCTTTGAAGAGTTAGGAGTTAGGAGTTAGGAGTTAAGAATTGATAATTGTTAATTGGTAACAATTAGGGAGCAAGATGCTCCCACTACCAATAACTAATTGAATCTTTTTCTTTTTCTTTTTCTTTTTCTTTTTTCCTTCTTCCCCCTCTTATCCACTCCCTGCTCTATAAATTAATGGATAACTGATAACTGATAACTGATAACTGATAACTGATAACTGATAACTGTTCACTGATAACTGATAACTGAATAAAAGTATGGAAAAAATCGCAATAATTGGCTTTTCGTGTTTATTTCCCGATGCTAAAAATGCTGAAGAGTTTTGGCATAATTTGATTGAACAGAAGGATTCTACTTCTGAATTGAGTATTGATGAAATTGGAATTGAACCAACTATTTTTTATGACCCTGTAAAAGGAAAGCCAGATAAAGTTTACTCTTTACAAGGTGGATTTGTACGTAATTTTAAGTTTGATGCATCGGGATACAATCTTCCTTCTTCACTGCTAGAGAATTTAGATGACACCTTTAAATGGTCGCTTTATGCTGCGGAGCAAGCATTACAAAATAGTGGTTATTTGGAAGACAAATCTGTTCTTTCCAAATGCGGAGTATTGCTGGGCACACTCTCGCTACCTACGAAATCATCAAATAAGCTATTTGAATCGCTCTACCAAAAAGTGCTGAATCCTGCGATTGCTGAACTGTTACAGCAAGAGGATTTTACGAGTGCAAGTTTACCTAACTCGGAAGAGACATCTATTTATAACGGTATGATATCGGGTTTACCCGCTGCTATTATTTCTCAAGCTTTATCTCTGTCTCATATTCATTTTTGCATTGATGCTGCTTGTTCCTCTCCTTTATATGCTGCTAAGTTAGCGTCTCACTATCTGTGGACTCACAAAGCTGATTTGATGTTAGCTGGTGGTATTAGTTGTGCTGACCCGATATTTATTAGAATGCTGTTTTCGGGTATCCAAGGTTACCCAGAAAATAATGATATTAGTCGTCCCTTGGATAAATCCTCTAGAGGGTTAATCACCTCCGAAGGGGTCGGAATGCTTCTCCTCAAACGATTTAGCGATGCGGTCAGAGATGGCGATCGCATTTATGCTTCGATTACTGGAAACGGACTTTCTAATGATGGTAAAGGTAAACATTTACTCAGTCCTAATCCCAAAGGACAGACTTTAGCTTTTGAAAAAGCTTATAAGGAAGCTGATATCAATCCAAAAGTTATTGACTATATGGAGTGTCATGCTACCGGAACTCTATTAGGAGACAGTACCGAATTTAACTCTGTCGAAACTTTCTTTGGTAAATATCAAGCAACTCCTTTTACTGGTTCGGTTAAATCCAATATCGGACATTTGCTAACTGGTGCAGCTAGCGCTAGCCTGATAAAGGTACTTTTGAGCATGAGTAAGGGTATCATTCCCACAACTATTAATATTACAGACCCTATTGGTTCGGAAAGTAACGTAATATCACCCAGTCGGATTGTAACTAGTCCTACTAACTGGCATTCAAAAAGCGGTTCAATAAAACGCGCTGCTGTTAGTGCTTTTGGCTTGGGTGGAACCAATGCTCATTTAATTTTAGAAGAAAATAAAAATACTGCATCTGAAGAATCTACCCAGCCTCTAAAACCAGTAAAAATGGCAATAGTGGGAATGGATGCTTTCTTTGGAAATTGTGATGGGTTAGAAGCTTTTGAAAGAAGTATATATCAAGGCGAACAACATTTTATTCCCCTACCCGAGAAAAGATGGCATGGTGTAGAAAATCAGAAGGAATTTCTAGAAAAATATAAATTTCCCGATGGAAAAGCACCAAAAGGAGCTTATATTAGCGATTTTATCATTGATACTATATCTAGTAAAATTCCTCCAAATGAGTTAGAAAAACTCAATAAACAGCAATTGCTAATGCTCAAAGTAGCAGAACGCGCTTTGAAAGATGCAAATGTAAAAGAAGGGGACAAAGTAGCAGTTTTAATTGCTTCAGAAGCCGAACTTTCTGTTCATCAACTCCAGCAAAGATGGAATTTAGATTGGGAAATTAAAGAAGGGTTAAACGCTGGTGCAATATCCTTATCTTCTGATAAAATAAATAAGTTAGAAACTATAGTAAAAGACGCAATTCACCAACCTGTTGATAGCAGCGAATTCGTCAGCTATATTTCTAATATTATGGCGAGTCGTATTGCCTCGCTGTGGAACTTTACTGCTCCCGTACTGACCATTTCCGCCGGTGAAAACTCCACATTTAAAGTATTAGAAGTAGCGCAAAATTTATTAACCACTGGGGAAGCAGATGCCGTTTTAGTGGGTGCCGTGGATTTAGCGGGCGGCATGGAAAACGTTTTATTACGAAATGAATTATCAGCAGTTAATACGGGTGTAAATACTTTAGCCTACGACCAAAAAGCCAATGGCTGGATGGTTGGTGAAGGTGCGGGTGCAGTAGTATTAAAGCGACATCAAGTTGCAAAACAGGAACGGGAATGCATCTACGCGGTAATTGATGCTGTTAGTTTCAAGCAAAAAAATGCTACCAAAAATGATTTTCAAAATCGTTTGGGGAATACAGATAATAATACCGTTATTTCAGCTTGCCAACAAGCTTTTGATACAGCAGAAATCAAACCTTCAGATGTATCTTATCTGGAAGTTTTTGCTAGCGGTATTCCCCAAGAAGATGAAGCAGAAATTGATGGATTACTTCGGGCTTATCCAAGCGGTGCAAATAAACTTACCTGTGCAATTGGCAGTGTAAAAGCTAATATTGGTCACACCTATGTTGCTTCGGGAATTGCGAGTTTAATTAAAACAGCTTTGTGTCTTTATTATAGATACCTTCCAGCAACACCCAAATGGACTGGTGTAAAAGATATTAATAAGTGGGAAAATAGTCCCTTCTATGTTGTTCCAGAATCAAGACCTTGGTTTCTTAACCCAGAAAATGAGAAAAGAACGGCAGCCATCAACAGTATGGGTCTAGATGGAACTTATGCTCATTTAATCATATCTGAAGAACCAAATAAACAAGACCGCAGCAGCAGATTTTTGCAACAAATGCCTCTTCAACTATTTCCAATAGCTGGAAATAATCGCGAAGAACTACTAAAGCAAGTTGATAATTTGCAGAATTTAGTAAATGGTGGAAACTCCCTTCCCGCAGCTGCAAGCATGACTTTTGCTGATTACCAAAAACGCAGTCAGGAAAGCTATACCTTAGTAATCTTGGCACGTAATCTTAAAGAAATAGTAAGAGAAATCGAAGCAGCTAACAAAGGAGTAAATAACGCATTTGATAAAGGTGAAGAATGGCAAACTCCACTAGGTAGTTATTTTACAGCTAAACCGCTGGGTAAAAAAGGAGAAGTAGCATTTATCTATCCTGCTGCGGTTAATTCTTATCTAGGTATCGGTCGAAATCTCTTCCGTCTATTTCCCGAAGTTCACGACGATATCATCCTGCAAAATTTAGATAATCGCGTCAGTCACGTTGAGAAGTTAGTATATCCTCGCAGCTTAAATAAACTATCAAGCAGACAGTTAGAAAAACTTGATAAGCAACTGCTAGATGATTCATCAGCAATGTTTGAAAATGAAATAGTCGTTGCGAAACTGCTGACTACAGTTCTTCAAAATAACTTTCAGGTAAAACCAAAATTTGCCTTTGGTTACAGCTTGGGTGAAGTTAGTATGATGTCTGCTGTCGGGATATGGAATGAATTTAGTAAGTTTAGCAATGCTTTAAACTCATCTACCTTATTCGGAGACAGATTATCAGGTGCAAAAAATTGCGTTAGAGAATTTTGGGATTTACCACCTCAAGAAAAATCACCCGACAATAATTTTTGGTGCAATTACGTTGTTATCAGCACACCATCTCAGGTCAGGGAAAGTCTGGTAGGAGAAAATCGGGTTTATTTGACTCAGATTAATACACCAGAAGAAGTAGTGATTGCAGGTGAACCAGAAGCTTGCGAACGAGTGATTAAGAAATTGGGTTGTAATGCGTTTCGCGCACCATTTGACCATGTAATTCATTGTGAAGCAATGGCTTCCGAACAAGAAGAAATTGCCAAGGTCAACACATTACCAATTCAAGAAAATCAGCAAAATCTAATACTTTATTCTGCTGCAAAATATGAGCCAATAGAGTTAGAAAGTAAAACCATTGCACAAGGTATCGCTACAGGACTTTGTAAAGAGCTTGATTTTCCTCGATTAGTAAATCAAGTTTATCAAGACGGTGCAAAAATATTTATTGAAACGGGTGCTGGTAACGTTTGTTCTCGGTGGATTGATAAAAATTTAAGCGATAAAGCACACATGACAATTTCTCTGAATCGTAGGGGCTTGGACGACCATAGTAGTATTCTCAAAGCATTAGCAAAACTTACGAGTCATCAGGTTTCTTTAAATTTATCACCGCTATACTCAACTGTGGAAGAGACTAGTAATAAAGCCAAAATTAGCCAGAAGAAAGTTACATTAGGTGGTCATAATTTCGCTGAGAGTATTTTAACATCAGAAAATAAAAAGTTGTTCCAAGAATCAGAAGTTAGTCCGAAACCTATTGAGAAAGAATATTTCCCGAAACCAAAACCGACTGCAAAACCACAATCAAAAATTCAAATTCCCGCAGCATCATTTGAAAAGCCAGAAGCAAATTCAAATTATATGCAAAAAATTGCCGTACCTAGCCTAGAAAAAAAATCAAAATCATCAAAAATACCGGCAAAAACTACTCCATATTCAGCTTCTCCCACCACAAAAAAACTAGCATCAACTCAGAGCGTGACTAACTACAACAAACCTCAATATCAGCAACTCAATACGAATAACTTAATGGTTCATAAAACCCATTCCACATTCTTAAAATCTCGTCAAGATTTTAGCGAACAACTCAGCGAAATCATTGAATTACAAATCGCTTGCGTCGAACACTTGTTTGAGAATTAAAAATTATTAATTTGTAGTAAGGGCTTGAGTCTTCATACAAAGGGATAAATCCCTTACTACAAACCTTTATTAACTTCTATAACTACTGATAGCTAAAGTGCAAACATTAGACAAAGTGCTAAATAAAGACAACAACGGACTTGTATTTCAAGGGTCTACTTTGACTAAAAACCGAACTTGGAAAGGTTCAACAAGCTGTATTTCTTTTGACCCAGAAGGAATAAAAGAGCAATTACAGGAAACTGATAAGCCTTGTTATATTGTTAAAGTCGGAGACAAAATAGGAGCAACTAATTATGGTTATTGTCCTCTTGATAATAGCCAGCCAGCCGAAATCGAATTATTAATTGCAGCTCCACCTGTTTTTAAAAAAAGCTTCGGTGACCCCAATTTTCTTTCTTTTCACAATGTAAGATATGCCTATACAACTGGCGCAATGGCTGGAGGTATAGCTTCCGAAGAAATGGTTATTGCACTGGGTAAAGAGAATATTTTGAGTTCCTTTGGTGCTGGTGGTTTGAGTTTAAATCGCTTAGAAGAAGCCATTAAGAATATTCAAGCATCTTTACCAAATGGTCCTTATGCGTTTAATTTAATCCATAGTCCTAACGACCCCGAAATTGAAAGAGGTGCTGTAGATTTATATCTAAAATATGGAGTAGAAACTGTAGAAGCTTCCGCATTTTTAGATTTAACTCCTAATATTGTTTACTACCGTGCGGCTGGATTAAGTTTGAATTTAGCGAACCAAATTCAAATAAATAATAAGGTGATTGCCAAAATTTCTCGCCGAGAAGTTGCGAGTAAATTTATGCAGCCAGCACCTTTAAAAATGCTCAAAGAACTAGTTGAGCAAGGATTAATTTCCGAATTACAAGCAACACTTGCAGCACAAATTCCCGTAGCAGATGATATTACTGTAGAAGCAGATTCTGGTGGTCATACAGATAACCGTCCTTTGGTTTGTGTCTTACCTTCTATAATTGCTTTAAAGGACGAAATACAGTCAAAATATAATTACGAAAAACCGATTAGAGTAGGAGTAGCAGGAGGAATTGCAACACCTCAATCAGCCTTAGCAGCTTTTATGATGGGTGCTGCATATGTAGTTACTGGTTCAATCAATCAATCCTGTATAGAAGCAGGAACTTCTACACATACCAAAAGATTATTAGCACAAGCTGATATGGCCGACGTAATGATGGCTCCAGCAGCTGATATGTTTGAAATGGGGGTAAAACTACAGGTTCTTAAACGCGGAACAATGTTTCCTCTCAAAGCACAAAAACTATACGAAATCTACCGAAATTATAACTCCCTCGACGACCTTCCACCAGGAGAAAAAGTCAAATTAGAAAAACAGGTTTTTCGTAAAAGTATCGAAGAAATTTGGCAAGAAACAGTTGCTTATCAATCAAAAAGTAATCCTCATAAATTAACCAAAGCAGCAAACAATCCAAAATACAAAATGGCTTTGATTTTTCGCTGGTATTTAGGATTATCTTCTAGATGGTCAAATTCTGGTGAAAAAGGAAGAGAAGTCGATTATCAAGTATGGTGTGGTCCTGCGATGGGTAGCTTTAATGACTGGGTTAGGGGTTCTTATTTATCCGAACCAAATAATCGTCATGTAGTCGATGTTGCAAAACAAATAATGAAGGGAGCTTCTTATTTATATCGCATTCAAAGTTTGAAAATGCAAGGTTTGCATATTGATAATTTCTATTCTCAATGTCATCCAGTGAATCTGACATCGCAAATATAAATTATTTTGATAATGAAGTTTGTAGTAAGAGTTTTAACCATTTAATTGAGGATTAAAATCCTCACTACAAACGAAAGTAAATCCGTCAGTAAAATTTATCAGCTACATCATCGGAAATATAAAAAAATGACTACAAAACAATCTATGAACGCTACAGAAATTCAAACTTGGTTATTATCTAACTTGGCTGAAATACTCAACATGTCAGCCGAAGAAATCGATGTAACTCAACCTTTAGATACTTATGGTTTAGACTCAACTCAAGCAATGGTAATTGTCACCAAAGCACAAAAAATGCTGGGATTTGAATTATCCCCCATGCTGCTTTGGCATTATCCTACTATTGAAGCACTTTCGGGACGTTTAGCTGAAGAAGCGGAAGAATCTCAACAGGAAACTAAATCTCTTGTTAATAATACCGACACTCCCAACTTAGCAGCAGAAGCCGTTCTTGATGAAACCATTCGTCCAGCATCAACCTCTTACAAATTTAATCCCAATCCTCAAAATATCTTCTTGACTGGTGGTACCGGATTTTTGGGAGCATTTGTAATCCATGAACTTCTCAATCAGACCGATGCAGATATTTACTGCTTGGTACGTGCAGCAGATGCAGAAGCAGGTAAAGAAAAACTGCAAAAGAATTTAGAATCTTATGGAATTTGGGATGAAGAATCTAGTCCTCGGATTATTCCAATAGTTGGTGATTTATCTCAACCACAATTGGGTATAAGCACTGAAGGATTTGATATGTTGGCAACTAATATAGATGCCATTTATCACAGTGCTGCAATGCTGAATTATGTATTCCCCTACTCAGCACTGAAAACAGCTAACGTACTGGGAACCCAAGAAATCATTCGTTTGGCTTGCAAAATCAAAGCTAAACCCTTACATTATGTCTCCAGCGTCGCGGTATTTGAATCACCTGAATATGCTGGAAAAGTAGTCAAAGAAAATGATAGTTTTGACCGTTGGGAAGGGATTTTCTTAGGTTATTCTCAAACCAAATGGGTAGCAGAAAAGCTGGTAAAAATCGCTGGAGAAAGAGGATTACCCATCACCATTTACAGACCACCTTTGATTTCCGGACATAGCGAAACTGGTGTCGGTAACACAGATGATTTTGTTAACTTAATGACCAAAGGCTGTCTTCAGATGGGATGTTTCCCTGACGTAGACTATATGTTAGATATGTCACCTGTTGACTATGTAAGTAAAGCCATAGTCCATCTATCCAGCCAAGAAGAGTCTATCGGTAACGCTTTCCATCTTCAACACCCAGAACCCGCACCTCTAAGTATATTAGTTGACTGGTTGAGTTCTTTCGGTTTTCCCATCAAGATGATTCCTTACGAAGAATGGCAAGATAAATTAATTAACGATGTCACATCAGAGGAAAATCCTTTATATACTCTCCGTCCATTCTTGTTAGAGCGCTGGTCGGAAAGAAAACTAACAATTCCGGATTTATACTTAACAGAAAATAGACCAATTATTAGCTGTGAAGAGACTTTAGATGCACTAGCTGGAAGTGGTGTTTCTTGTCATCCAATTGATGCTGATTTATATACTACCTATGCAACATATTTGATTGCGAATGGTTTTCTGAATCTTGAGTCTGTTTTGAGTAATTAGCTGCACTGAATAGCTCTCAGCCTAGAAGGCTGGAGCTATAATTACAAAGCCCACCTGTGTGGGCTGAATAAAGCCGGGTTTCTTAATCCTATGCTATGGGATTAAACTCTATCTTGATTTTTAAATCATTAAAATCTTGGTCGCCACCATTAGCTAAGTCTTCAAATGCAGTTAAAATATTGTTGCGAGTTGCTTGATTCGATTTAGATTCATTGCTTATTAATCTCAGAATATCGCTTTGTTTAAATCCAAAACGACTCTTTAGTAATTCTTGCTGCAACTCTACATCGGTAACACATCCGTTTAAGGTATGAAGGTTATTATTATTTGAATAATTAATTCCAACTAATAATGCTAATTTGCGAGGAGTATTTTTTGCTAGCACTTGAGCATAACGGTTTCCTTTTTCAACGATATTGTAATGACTTAAGCCCAAGGTGGCTAAGGTTGAACCTGTAAATTGTAAAAAATGACGACGTTGAGGTAAAATTAAGCAAATCGAACCTTTCCCACCTTTTCGAGATTTTTTACGACGGAATATCTTCACAATATCAGACCAAGATAGAGCTAAGCGTATATTTTCTGTTTGATGAAGCTGGGTTTTATTTTCTCGTCTGATTGCTGCTTGTGAAGGAATTTCTGAAGCGAGTTTTAATCACCTGTTCTACTGATTGATGCAAGCAATTATTAAATGGTTCGATGCAGAAATCTGGTAGTTTTGCTATTTTTTCATCATTATTACTTTCCTTCTGAAATTTTTGCTGAGGTTGCGTCCAAGTTTCTCGTAATATATTCGCTAGTTTTTGTAATTCTTCTAATATTTGTTCAGAAGTAATTATTTTTCCATCAGAACTGTATTTAATATCTTCAGATAATAATTCAGCAATTTGATTGAGTTGCTCCCTTGTTGGTTGAGGATATTTAGTAGTATTTAATTTACTGTCAGGTTTAGCTTTGCGGTGTTTAGATAATTGTGTACAATAAACTTGATGAAAAGCATTAAACAATTTCACATATTTAA
>CAKZYM010000237.1 GCA_937884685.1 uncultured Calothrix sp. | reverse complement strand
TATCTCGATAAGTTGCACGTCCCGATGCTGCGGGAGGAGAAACTTCTAAACCGCAACCAACACCACAATAAGGACAAAGAGTTTTAACAGATTCAGACATACTTTACGATGGTTATTAAAAATCAGAAATATCGGAAGATTACTGTGTGAAATAATTATTTGAAAAGATTTTTTAACAAAATAAATTTATAAGATTATATACTCAATTGTAAGGTGTGTTACTACACAAGCGATTTTTTTTTACATTACTATTTAAATAAAGCCGTAAAGTACCATCAGAATTTCACAGTGTGCGACTTTGGCAGAAAAATAATACGGTATTGAAAAGTTTATAGGGTGACTAAGTTGCTGATAGGGAATAGTTTTTCGTAAATTTAGTGAAAATAGATTAGTGCTGGTTTCACTGGTGTATAAGTGTCTGTTTTAGTCACTTTCACATCAAAATATCGTTTAATATTGATAGATTTATTTACATATCTAACGCACCTTACAAGACTTTTATTCGCATAAATCAAATAAAAAAGGAACCGATAACTCATTTACTGTTTATCGATTCCATATTTTCAACCAAAGTTTAAATGCAATTAAGTAATGCTAAGTTAAACTCTTCGGTTCGATTACAATTTGCTGTAACTCATCTTCTCCTTCATGATGGTCTGAAAATGAGCCTTCGGGTTCTTTCAAGACAAACCAGCACAAGAAAGCAACTATCAAAGCAGCAATACCCATCATCTGGAAAAAGACTTTATTTGATTGAGCGATAACTGCGGTCGTCTGTTCTCCACCACCACTTAACCATTCTGGTAATAAACTAAAGATAGTCAAATAAGCTACCGCACCAACGTTTCCATAAGCTCCAACGTTACCTGCAATTTGACCTGTAACTCGACGCTTAACCAAAGGAACAATCGCGAATGTCGAACCCTCTCCAGCTTGTACAAAGAAAGAACAAGCCATAGTCAACAAGATAGCTAAAGGTAGCCACCAGCCACTACCAACAGTTCCCATCATCATGTAGCCTATACCCATACAAGCTGTAAGGATAGCCATAGTGTTTTTGCGGCTACCGAGTCTATCGGAAATGAAACCACCACCAGGACGAGATACTAGGTTCATGAACGCATAGCTAGCAGCAATTGCTCCTGCTAAAGTCTTGTTTAAAGCAAAAGTTCCTTCAAAAAATGCTGGAAGCATAGAAACCACAGCCAATTCCGAACCAAAGTTAACCACATAAGTTAGTTCTAGAATAGCTACTTGGGAAAAATTGTAACGGTCTTTTGCTGGATACTTCTTACCTGAGAGCAAGTCCTTATTTACAATCCAACAGTTATAAGCCTGAAACAAATATAAAGCAGCTAATCCAGCCCAAACTAGAAACAGTATATTGTCACCGTATAAACCAACCTTTTTCAAGCGCCAACCTAGAAGCATCAAAACACCTGTTAGAGGCAAGTTCATCAACATCAAGAACCAGAAATCGCGCACGCTGGTAACTTCTAAACCTCTAGCATTCTTGGGCTTTTGATAGACTTTTCCAGGAGGATGATCCTGTACATTGAAGAAATACAGAATTCCATACAAAGCGGCAATAATACCACTTCCAGCAATACAAAAACGCCAGTTAAGTAAAGCTTCCCCGGTTGCTGGGTTAAGAGCTCCAAAAGCCAACCAAGCGCCAATTGTTGGTAGAGTCAGTGCAGCACCAGCCGAACCGAAATTACCCCAACCTCCATAAATTCCTTCAGCTAAACCAATCTCTTTGGGAGGAAACCATTCTGCAACCATGCGGATACCAATTACAAACCCCGCACCTACAATACTCAAAGCCAAACGACTGATTACTAGCTGCGTAAAGTTTTGAGCGCTGGCAAAGGCTATACAGGGAATCGCTGCATAAATCAGCAATAAAGTATAAGTAATCCTCGGACCGAATCTATCTAATAGCATCCCGATAATGATTCGCGCGGGAACCGTCAAAGCAACGTTACAAATTGCTAGGGTTCTGATTTGACTTACCTCTAAACCAAAGTCTGCTTTTACCTGTGTCGCTAAAGGAGCAAGGTTAAACCAAACAAAGAATGAAAGGAAGAATGCAAACCATGTCATGTGCAGGATTTTGTACCTGCCGCGAAAAGATAGTAATTCTCCGAGCATTGATTAACCTCTTAATAGTTCATAGTAGGATTTACTTTTAGATGCAGCATTGAGGACATAAACGCCTCTAAGCGCATCATCAAAATGCATATGGGAATCGAAAAAAAATCGAATAAAGGTAATTCATACATAGAAATTACCTTTTAATTTTGCCTTTTTCTAAGTCAGGATGAGACTAATTATGTTTGCTTTAGGCTTGTTTTGCTGTATCAATTAAAACTTTTTAGCTAGACATAATTACTGCTTAAATTAACAAGCCCTCCAAAGTCAAAAAATCTAATCTCACTTAGGCTTTGCGGCAAAAGACTCTATCAATATACGGCTTAAGACAGTATTAAGCTCGTCGCAAGGAATACCTTTATGCACGCAAGTTCCTAATTGGGCATCTTTGCCTACTTTGCCACCCATATATAAGTCCACACCTTCGACCATCTTGCCATCTTTACGGACTTTAGTCCCCATCAATCCGATATCAGCTACTTGAGGTTGTCCGCAGGAGTTAGGACACCCTGTCCAATGTATTCTTACAGGGTTTGGTATTTCTAATTCTGCATCGAGTTGCTTGGCTAACATTGAAGCTCGATTTTTAGTTTCTACCAGCGCAAAATTACAAAATTGCGAACCAGTACAAGATACTAAAGCTCTTTCTAACGGTTGGGGACTGATAGCAAATTTCTCTAACAAAGGTTCGGTGAGAAAATCCTGCAAATTATCATCAAGGATATTGGGAATAATTACATTTTGCTCGACAGTTAAACGAACTTCACAACTACCATAAACTTCAGCTAATCGTGCTAAGTCAAACATGTCTTGAGCATAAAGTCGTCCCACGGGAACGTGCAAACCAACGTAATTCAAGCTCGGTTGCTTTTGCTTGTTAACACCAATGCAATCTCTTTTTTCCCAGTCTATTTCATCTTTTTCGGCTGCAATTTCTAAAGTACGTCCAAATTCTTGTTCAACCATTGAACGGAATTTATCCATTCCCAACTCATCAATCAACCACATTAAACGAGATTTTTGACGATTTGCTCTTGCTCCGTTATCCCGAAACACAGATAAAATAGCCCGACATAAATCAACAACATCATCATTGGGGGGAACCCAAGCATTCAAGGGTATTGCACCTTCACAACGTTTAGCAGAGAAAAAACCACCAACTAAAACATTGAATCCCAATTCTCCATTTTTATAAGCCGGAACAAAAGCTATATCGTTGATTTCAGCATGAACTGAATTGTCTCGTCCACCTTCAATCGCAATATTGAATTTACGAGGAAGATTAGTAAATGCATAATTACCTTCACCATTATTGGTAATCATATCTTGAACTTTTTGCACCAGTTCCCGAGTATCAATCAGTTCCGAACCATCAATACCCGCAACAGGTGAACCAGTAATATTACGGACATTATCCATCCCCGATTGCATAGAAGTCATTTCGACTTCATCCAGACGACGGAAAATATCCGGTATATCCTCAAGACGAACTCCCCGTAACTGAATATTTTGACGGGTTGTAATATCAGCACTACCATCCGTACCATAACGTTGGACTATTTCGGCAAGCACGCGCAACTGGTCGCTAGATAAAATCCCGCTAGGAGTTCGCATCCGTAGCATAAATTTACCCGGTGTCACAGGACGATAAAAAACTCCTACCCATTTGAGACGATGTTCCAAATCGGATTTTTCCATCGCTTCCCAACCAATTTGGGCAAATTTTTCTAATTCGTCTTTAACGTCTAATCCATCTTTTTCCGCTTTAATCTTCTCAAACTTATTAAGACTTGCAGGTTTTTGCGATTGGGTAGTAGACACGGTTGCTTTACTCTAAAAAATCCAAAGTTAACTAATCAACAACGGTTGCACTGACTTAGATAATCGTGCAATCAAACTAATATTTTTTGCCCCAAAATCCCCAAGCTAGGTGTTGCAATCTTTACTTGGTTAAGTTCTTATTAAATCGATAAGTGCCTCAATATTTTTGTATCAGATGTAACTATTTATTTGTTTATTAATTAAATCAATGCAAAATACGCATTAAAACTACTTTATTTTTGCATACTAATTTTCAAGAACAGCATTCGGGATTCTCTAAGCTGCTGATAATTACTGAGATTCATGACAAGCTGAATAAAGAACTAGCAAAATTCAAGCTCAATCTTTGAAATACGCGAATGTTAAAAACTCTTGACATAATTGCGGATGCTGTAGCACAAGCAAACTGGATAGTTGTTAACCAGCAGCTACAGCAGCTATTAGACAAGAAAAATAAAATGCAAGTAGATAATAGTCAATTAGAGCAGGCTGTTGCTATAGTCTTGCAAATAATGAGGATAGGAGATTTTCAAACACGTTGGGATATAGCAAAGATATTTCCCAAAATAGGTAAACCAGCAATTGCTCCTTTGCTAGAAATATTGGATTCACAAAAAGAGGACTTAGAACTTCGTTGGTTTGCGCTTCGTATTTTGGGAGAATTTAACGAGCCTGAAGTAGTTATATCCTTAGTTAAGTTGCTTGAAGAGACACAAGAAGAAGAATTGGCTATTATGTCAGCCCAAGCGTTAGCAAAAATCGGTCAACCTGCTGTTAGTGCGTTGATTGAATTACTTAAAGACGAAAAATCGAGATTATTAGCAGTAAAATCCCTTGCTCAAATTCGACGTTCGGAAGTTATCGAACCTTTACTTTGGGTTGTTGACGATTCTATGGCTGAAGTGAGGTTAACAGCGATTGAAGCTCTCAGTAGTTTTCACCACAAGTCTTTAATTCCTATATTCATTAAAGCTTTGCAAGATACATCTTCTTCTATTCGTAAAGAAGCAGTTATAGCTCTAAAAATGCGTGCCTACCTTGAAGAAGAATTTGATTTAGTAAATCGTCTTCAACCATTGCTTTTCGACATAAATTCAGAAGTGTGTCAGCAAGCGGTATTAGCAATGGGATGCATGAAAGATTCTTCGGCAATTACAGCTTTGTCTGATATCTTAAAGGCTAAAAATGCTCCTTTATTTATCAAAGAGGAGGTAGTACGTGCTTTAAATTGGAATAGTAGTTTCATTGCTTTAGATTACTTGGAATCTTGTCTTTACTCAAGCGATATTATGCTGATTCAAGAAATTGTTTGTGTACTGGGAAGGCAAGAATCAATTGAATTAAAATCTTACGCTACTAAGATTTTGATTGACTTTCTCAACAGCGATAGAGAAATAGTGCATCAGTCATACGTAAAGCAAAAAATAGCTACATCTTTAGGAGATAATCAAGATTTAAGTGCCCTCGCTCACTTAGAAAAGTTAGCTACTAATGATGATTCAAAGGTCAGATTATACGCAAATGCTGCGATAAAAAAAATACTTAACCGAAACAATAAGTAAGTATTTGACATACTAGGAACTGGAGAAGCCGCAAATGTTTTACCGGTTCCCTTACAGAGAACTTATGTTGTTTTATTGGGGTTTGCAATACCAAATACAAATAAAATTGTAATTAATATATATTACTTGAATGTTGTTTGAATATTACTCATTCACTATTTTATTAGTATTAAATAGGACAGAAAATCTCAATCCACAAACGGTATTTTTAAAATTTTTTATAGCAATATTCCAGAATTTAAATTATTCCAATAGCAATAAATGCACAAATAAATATTAGAATATAAAATTCGTCGTGCTGTGTAATTCCTCCCATGACCGCTACACCCCAAATCCCATTTTCGACAGAAGAAATAGCCAAAGAAGGCATAAAACCTGAAGAATACCAAGAAATTGTCAAAAGATTAGGTCGTCATCCGAATAAAGCCGAACTGGGAATGTTTGGCGTAATGTGGTCGGAACACTGCTGTTACAAGAATTCTCGACCTCTATTAAAACAGTTTCCGACTACAGGTAAACGTGTTTTAGTAGGTCCCGGTGAAAATGCAGGAGTTGTAGATTTAGGTGATGGTTTACAACTCGCGTTTAAAATTGAATCCCACAATCACCCTTCAGCAGTTGAACCATTTCAAGGTGCTGCAACAGGAGTAGGCGGTATTCTCAGAGATATTTTTACAATGGGTGCGCGTCCGATTGCAGTATTGAATTCCCTGCGTTTCGGCAATTTAGAAGATGCCAAAACCCAAAGATTATTTAGTGGTGTAGTATCGGGGATTGCTCACTATGGTAACTGTGTTGGCGTTCCTACGGTTGGTGGTGAAGTCTACTTTGACAGCGCTTACTCCGGTAATCCTCTGGTAAACGTAATGGCTCTGGGTTTGATGGAAACTCCAGAAATTGTTAAATCTGGTGCATCGGGTATTGGCAATCCCGTATTATATGTCGGTTCCACCACCGGACGCGACGGTATGGGGGGAGCGAGTTTTGCTAGTGCGGAATTAACTGACGAATCCCTTGATAACCGTCCTGCTGTCCAGGTTGGCGACCCTTTTATTGAAAAATCCTTAATTGAAGCTTGTTTAGAAGCCTTCAAAACAGGTGCGGTAGTAGCAGCACAAGATATGGGTGCTGCGGGTATAACCTGTTCTACTTCCGAAATGGCTGCAAATGGTGGTGTGGGAGTGGAATTTGATTTAGACAAAATTCCTAACCGCGAAACCGGAATGGTTCCTTACGAATACTTGCTCAGCGAATCCCAAGAAAGAATGCTGTTCGTTGCTCAAGAAGGTAGAGAACAAGAATTAATTGATATTTTCCTGCGTTGGGGATTAAATGCAGTAGTCGCAGGAAAAGTTATAGAAGAACCAATCGTGCGAATTCTTTATCAAGGAGAAATCGCAGCAGAAATACCCGCTACAGCTTTAGCAGAAAATACCCCAATTTATAACCGAGAATTATTAGCCGAACCTCCCGAATATGCTCGCAAAGCTTGGGAATGGACTTCTGATGATTTACCAGTTTGCACTTATCAAGGTATTGAAATTAAAGGAAAATTACAAACTTGGAACGATATTCTGCTGACCTTACTTGACACTCCCACCATCGCTTCAAAAAATTGGGTTTATCGTCAATACGACCATCAAGTGCAGAACAATACAGTCATATTACCCGGTGGTGCAGATGCGGCCATTGTTCGGTTACGTCCGGTTTCTGAGAGCGGAGGTAGCGGAGGGAGCGGAGGGAGCAATATTAAATCTTCCTCTGCTTCCCCTGCCTCCTCTGCCTCCTCTGCTCTTTCTTCCAATCCCCCATCCCCCATGCCCAATTCGCAAAAAGGAGTTGCTGCAACAGTTGACTGCAATTCTCGCTATGTTTATCTTGACCCTTATGAGGGTGCAAAGGCTGTAGTCGCTGAAGCTGCACGCAATCTTAGCTGTGTTGGTGCCGAACCTTTGGCTGTGACAGATAACCTTAATTTTGGCAGTCCGGAAAAATCGATTGGTTATTGGCAGCTATCAGAAGCTTGTCGGGGATTAGCGGAAGGTTGTCAAGAATTATCCACTCCGGTAACAGGAGGAAATGTCTCTCTTTACAACGAAACCTTTGATAAGAACGGTAATCCTCAACCCATTTATCCGACTCCAGTTGTCGGAATGGTGGGATTGATTCCCGATTTAACAAAAATTTGCTCCCAAGCCTGGGCTACCGAAGGGGATATTATTTATCTTCTCGGTTTCCCAATTCAATCCAATATTCAATCCAAAATCCAAAATCCCCAATCCAAAATCCAAATGGGTGGCTCAGAGTATTTAGCTACTATCCATAAAACTGTGGCTGGAAAACCGCCGAGAATTGATTTTGACTTAGAACGTCGCGTACAACACGCTTGTCGCGAGGGAATTAGTCAAGGTTGGGTGCGTTCTGCTCATGATTGTGCCGAAGGTGGGATTACTGTTGCTCTTGCCGAATGCTGTATCAAAAGCAAGCTCGGTGCCGAAATTCATTTAGAGTTACCAGCAAACAATCTTCAAAGGTGGGATGAAGTACTTTTTGGAGAAGGTGGGGCAAGAATTATTGTTTCGGTTGCGTTAGCAGACCAAGAAAATTGGGAATATTACTTACAGGAACATCTAAATAATAATTGGCAGAAAATTGGCAAGGTCGGAAATTCTCAAGCAGATTTAAGGGTATTCACCCTTGATAATAAAACTTTAATAAACGTTACGATAGATAATGTAAGCGATTACTATCAGCAAGCAATTCCTAATCGTTTAGCCGTCCATGAACAGTTAAGCAATTAACTGACAATTGAATAACTGGCAACTAGAAATTAGTATCGCTGAGCATAAATACTGTACTGTGGTAAATGGATGGTTAAGAATTAATTAAGTTTTATCTAATTTTTTCCCTTTATCTATCCAGTTTTAGAATCCCAGTGGCTTGACGGGTACCCTTAAAAATTTCTTTAAAGAAAAAACTTTAAAAGGAACCCTTGACATCATCATCAGGAGCATAGGTAGCAAGCATGATTCCCTCAAATTCCAAAGCCGTCACTTCGGATAAACACGCCCAAATTAATCGCAATCCAATTAATCTAGAGGAACGTCCTGACAAGCAAGAAGAAGCTTGCGGCGTTTTTGGCGTTTATGCACCCGAACAAGACGTTGCTAAACTAACTTACTTTGGACTGTACGCACTTCAGCATAGAGGTCAAGAATCCGCTGGGATTGCCACATTTAAAGGCAAAAAGGTACACCTGTACAAAGATATGGGCTTAGTCTCCCAAGTCTTTAACGAAACTATCCTTGATGAGTTGCCAGGTAATATAGGTGTCGGTCATACCCGATATTCCACCACAGGTTCAAGTCATGTCGCTAATGCCCAACCTGCTGTTGTCCAAACTCGACTAGGTGAAATAGCCCTTGCACATAATGGTAATTTAGTCAATACTAAGCAGTTGCGCGACGAATTACTAAAAAAAAGCTGTAACCTAACCACCACAACCGACTCAGAAATGATTGCTTTGGCGATCGCCGAAGAATTAAACGACGGTTCGCAGTTATTTGAAGGTGCAATTCGGGCTTTCAATCGTTGTCGAGGAGCCTTTAGTTTAGTAATTGGTTCGAGTGAAGGTGTAATGGGGGTACGCGATCCTAACGGTATTCGTCCGTTGGTAATTGGAACTTTAGAGGGAAGTCCAACACGTTACGTTTTAGCATCCGAAACCTGTGCTTTAGATATTATTGGTGCGAAATATTTGCGAGATGTGGAACCAGGTGAATTGGTTTGGATTACCGAAGACGGTTTAGAGTCTTTTCAATGGAGTCAGAAGCAAGAAAGGAAACTTTGTATTTTTGAAATGTTTTACTTCGCTCGTCCTGATAGCATCATGAACGAAGAAAGCTTGTACAGCTATCGCATGAGATTAGGACGACGACTAGCAAAAGAATCCCTTGTTGATGCTGATATTGTGTTTGGGGTTCCAGATTCGGGAATACCTGCTGCAATCGGTTTTTCCAAAGTAGCTAATATACCCTATGTGGAAGGATTGATAAAGAATCGTTACGTGGGAAGAACTTTCATTCAACCCACCCAAGCAATGCGCGAATCGGGTATAAGAATGAAACTTAATCCCCTCAAAGATGTATTAGTTGGTAAAAGAGTAATAATAATTGACGACTCAATAGTACGGGGTACAACCAGCCGTAAATTAGTCAAATCCTTGCGTGAAGCGGGAGCGACAGAAGTACATATGCGAATTTCCTCTCCCCCAGTCACTCATCCTTGCTTTTATGGTATAGATACCGATAGTCAAGACCAGTTAATCGCTGCAACTAAATCAGTGGAAGAAATTGCCAAGCATCTAGAAGTAGACAGTCTTGCATATCTAAGTTGGGAAGGAATGTTAGAAGAAACCAAACAAGATACCAACAGTTTTTGTTCGGCTTGTTTTACAGGAGATTATCCCGTACCAGTACCAGAAAGACTTAAGCGTTCTAAATTAATGTTAGAAGAAGCAATAGTTTAGTAATTCTGGCTTAAATCGCATTTTTTCACAACACTATAAATTATTAAATCATTAATGTAGAGACGTAGCAGTGCTACGTCTTTTTGATTATCTGATTAAAACAGAGCTTTGTAAAATTTTTCACCTAACTGCATAAGTTGATTTGATTCAGACCTATAAAAAATATGGAACTTAGAAGTGTTGTGTAGGAGAGGGGATAAGGGATATTTTTTTATCCCTTATCCTTTTCTTACTTTAGTAGGTCTTAATTTTGCTTATCCGAAATCATATATTTATTAACTGTTTATTTGTAAATGCTTGATAAATAGCGCTATGAAAAAAATTTTGATTTTAGCAGCCAATCCCACCGATACTTCTAAACTCCGCTTGGATGAAGAAGTAAGAGAAATTCAAGCAGCACATAATTAAAGATACTTCTAAAAGTTTAATTGATTTAGACCTAATAAATAAACAACTAAAGGAGAATAAAAATAAAATGACTGGTGAGCGCAATATTAATATCGGTAGCGGTAACTACAATGAGCTGAACCTATTTATAAACAAGCATTAGAATTAAAAAAACAGCTTCTCGGAGAAAATCATCCATCCACAGCAAGGAGTTTGAACAATTTAGCTATTCTCTACAAAAGTCAAGGAAGGTACAGTGAAGCTGAACCACTTTATATCCAAGCTGTAGAAATTGCGACTGTTTTTCTATTATCAATTACCAATTCCCAAAATTAACTTTGTACTAAAAATTCAATTGTAGGTAATAAAGGGTCAGTCACCATACCGATACCCTTAAAACTCCATCGTTGAAGCACGGTTTTTATCTGAGTACCCGAAATAGTCTCTACACCCAAGCGGTCAGCTAAATCACCAGCATGAGTATTTAAATAACTCAAAGCATCAAAACTTTCCCGAAATAGCAACACAAAAGTAGAACCATCATCCTCATTTGGACGTGCTGCTAAATAACGACCATCAGCTTTAGACCGAATTAAATAAT
>CAKZYM010000236.1 GCA_937884685.1 uncultured Calothrix sp. | reverse complement strand
TAACTCCTAACTCCTAACTCCTATCTCCTAACTCCTAACTCCTAACTCCTAACTCTCAAGTAATCTGTAGCATTCACGAGCAATCTGCCAATCTTCTTGAGTATGTATAACTAATGCTTTGATTGGTGAGTCAGAAGTCGTAATATCCTTGTCTACGGGTTTGTTCATGTTTTTAACAACGTCAATTTGTATTCCTAAAAATTCAAAAGCTTCACAAGCAGCTTGGCGAATTCCCGAGGCATTTTCGCCAATACCACCGGTAAATACTAGAGCATCTAATCCTCCTAAACTAGCAAGCATGGCTCCGATGCTCGAACGCAAACGATGTACGTAGATATCGTAAGCGAGTTGAGCGCGTTGATTCCCTTGAGAAATTGCTGCTTTGATTTGTCTCATATCGCCCGATATTCCAGAAATACCGCTTAATCCCGATGCTTTATTAAGAAGATTGTCTAAATCTTTTACCGTACAAATCTTTTGCTCTAATAGATAAATCAAAATTCCTGGGTCAACGCTACCGGAGCGACTACCCATCATCAATCCGTCAAGGGGGGTGAAACCCATCGTTGTATCTATGCTGCGACCATTTTTAATTGCAGCTAAAGAACAACCGTTGCCTAAATGGCAGGTGATTATACGCAAAGACTGCAAATCCTTGCCAAGAATATCGGCAGTGCGTTCGGCGCAGTATTGATGACTGATACCATGAAAGCCATAACGAATAATATCTTGTTCCACCCATTCATAGGGACCGGGATAAATTGCCGCAGCGTCAGGTATACTACGATGAAATGCGGTATCAAAAACCGCAACTTGTTTCACCTCTCCCAAAATTTTTTCCCCTGCTTCAATACCTGCTAAGTTAGCAGGGTTATGGGCTGGAGCAAGATTTGCCAGATTTGCGATCGCGTCTTTGACTTCTTGCGTAATAACTACACTTTCTCTGTAATATTTACCTCCATGGACAACCCTATGTCCGACTACATCAATTTCAGAAAGTTGATTAATAACCTTGGTAGACCCGTTTGATATTGTGTTGAGCAAGCGAGTCATAATTTCAGATTGAGAATCTGTCGCGATTTCTTCTGTTAAATTCTCCCCTGCGCTTGTTTCTACTTCGATTTCTGCTACACCTTGCTGATGACTCCAATCTACTTTTCCTTCCCAGAGTGGTTTGGGTGGTGAGGAAGGAAGGGAATCACCCTTAACTTCATATAAACAGCTTTTTTGAGTACTGGAGCCTGCATTTAGTACAAGTATTTTCATTACGATAATTTAAACAGTTGATACGAATAATTTTAAAGATTGTCAAATATCTATTTTAATTGCTTAATTAATCGCTAAATAATTATCTAATTTCAGCGAATCGGTTTTTTGGACAAAGCGAATATATAAGAATCTAATGATTAGATAAGAATTATTATTGAAACTGCAAATATGAAAGCAAGTTTTCTATATATGTTAAGATCCTAAATCAAAAGTATTGTAAGACACAAAACAAAATTCATACTAAAGATTTATTGACTTTGATGGAGAAAAAATATACAAAAGAATTAGACATTTATTTCATCTATTTAGCTCTATAATCAGTTAAACAAAAAAAAGCCTCATCTTAGCGGAACGAGGCTTGTAAAAATTCGGTTACTTGTAGCGTTAATTAAACGTTACATTTTGTATGTTACTTATATTAGCAAATAAATGGTCTATCATAAGTAATAATTATTTCAAAAAAAGTTGATTCTAAAGATAATTGGAATTGTATTTGGCTATACTTGATTTTTTGTCAGATATAGCGATTTTGTTTTTATTTTTCAGCCAGTGATAGAGAGTAATTAATACTTCACTACGAACAATGGTTTATCCTGCAAAGCTTATATAATCGAATACGAATAAAAATTTTAGATTGCAATAATTAAGAATTTTCCTTTCTAGGCTGATTGGGAAGATAGATTTTAATTTCTTGATTTGAAAAATCAATTTTTATTTTCTGTGATTTATTTTCCTGCTGTATTTCCGAGGCAAATATATCACCATAATATTGACCATCAGCCTTACCATCTTCAATATCAATCTCTTTGTATAATGCAGCTAATTCTTCTGGAGTAAAAATATCTTTTTCAATAGATTTTCTTAGCATTAACGTAACAATTAGCTTGAGCTTGCCGTTTTCAGTTTTAAGATTTTCAATTTCATTTTTTAATTTCGATTTTTCTCGATTATAAGATTTCAACTCTTCGCGGATAGAATATTGTAATTCTTTATAGAGTTGTTTAACAAAACCTCTACTAGCATTGGTAGTGTCACTAATAGATTCCCAAATACCCATATTTTGATAAATTTGATAGATTTAATAGATTAGTTTTAATTTGAATCAACTGCTGAAAGCATTTGAATTACCATTACAAATAAAAGACGTTATTAATTCACACGGCTGTATAGATTTGATAAAAATTATGGCTTATCCGTACTATTGATGTCAAACAGCAATTAAAAAATCAGAAATAGTATTTACAATTAATATCAATCAACAAATTTAACTTTATATCTTGTGGAGTGGACATCCCTGTTTGCCGATTTTTAGCTATATAAAATAAGAGACGCTGCTGTGCAACGTCTCTATTTTTAAATCAAAGAAACTAGTTTAAGACTTAGTTTAAGACTAAGCAGCCTTAGATTCTGCATCAAGATTCGCCAATCTTTCAGCTAATAATTGCTCTAGACTTTCCAAAGCTTTAGAAAAACCTTTGATTCCTTCGTCTAATTTCTCAGAAGCCATTTTATCTTCTGCATGCATTTTCTCGAAGGTAGCTTTGTCCATCGAGATTTTCTCAATGTCCATGACCGCTGCTTTCTTAGCATCAAGCTTGCGGGGTAATTCACCGTTATTGCTTTGCAACTCAGCCAAGAACTTAGGAGCAATAGTTAATAAGTCGCAACCAGCAAGTTCGGTTATTTCACCTAAATTGCGGAAGCTAGCTCCCATAACTTCAGTTTTGTAACCAAACTTTTTGTAGTAGTTGTAAATCTTGGTAACAGACAAAACACCAGGGTCTTCCTCAGCA
Source organism: uncultured Calothrix sp. (assembly GCA_937884685.1). Classification (GTDB taxonomy): domain Bacteria; phylum Cyanobacteriota; class Cyanobacteriia; order Cyanobacteriales; family Nostocaceae; genus Rivularia. The sequence goes on along the minus strand of CAKZYM010000236.1, from coordinate 970 downwards.
GGATAGCTATCTTTTCCGGTGTCTTTCTTGTACCAGTCAAGAATACGTCCGACAAAAGGAGAAATTAAAGTAATACCAGCTTCCGCACAAGCAATAGCTTGGTGAACACCGAATAATAATGTTAGATTGCAGTGAATGCCTTCTTTTTCAAGAACTTCCGCAGCTTTGATACCTTCCCAAGTCGAAGCGATTTTGATGAGAACGCGCTCTCTGGAAACACCTTTAGCTTCGTATTGCTTGATAATTTCTCTGGCAACGTTAATAGTAGCTTCTGTATCGTAAGAAAGACGAGCGTCAACCTCTGTAGAAACTCTACCAGGGATGATTTGAAGAATCTTTAAACCAAAAGCAACAGCTAAACGTTCAAAAGCTAATTTTGTAATATCAGCTTGGCTAGCCTTAGCACCAGCATCTTTCTGAGCTTGAATTAAAGTATCATCAACAATTCCTTGATATTCAGCCATTTGAGCCGCTGCGGTAATCAAAGAAGGATTGGTGGTAGCATCTTGAGGCTTAAACTTTTCAATCTGTTGGATATCACCAGTATCAGCTACCACAACAGTCATTGAGCGTAATTGTTCTAATAAATCTTTGGACATAATCTACTCCGTTAATAAAAAATTGATGTGTCGAGGATTGACGCTTTTTCTCTAATACTGCTACTACTTACAAAATTTGGTAATCGGTAATTGATACATTTTTCTGATTCACAATTCCTAACTACCGATTAAAGATTCCTTTTTATGCAGCAGATCCTATTCTATTTAGGAATTCATAATATTGGCTGTCGGATCACATGCACTTTAATTAAATTGTTATTAAGAATTTATACTGTTTGAAGATTAGTAATTGGTAATTGGGAATTGGGCATTGGGGATTGGGCATTTGGGATGAAGAGAGGGAGTAGAAAATTTCTATTCCTAACTCCTAACTCCTAACTCCTAACTCCTAACTCCTAACTCCTAACTCC
>CAKZYM010000235.1 GCA_937884685.1 uncultured Calothrix sp. | reverse complement strand
ACGAACAATTACAGCAATTTCTCAAGGTGGGAAATCCTGATGTAATTGCTGCTTTTGCCGATAGTTTAGATGAAGCTGATTCTGAGAAAATACAAGCAATAGCAAAGCGAATTCAAGCTGCACGAAAAGCAAGGGAGGAGGAATAAATGCATTTATTGATAATTTTTTTAGCTTTAATAGTTGCTTATACAATCAGATATCAATGCACTCAAAGCATCAGTACACGAAACGAACGCTGGCACAAAGCACTATTTTTCTTCTTATTTCCTCCATTATTAATTTTCACCACAACGTTTGCTTTACTGTTCATGGGACCTCAAGGCAAAATGGGAGGATTGCAAACGGGCTGCTATAGCTATGTAATCGCATTGCTTGGTATTGTATTTTTCGCCATGATGTTTGTTAAACAGCTATGGTTGGGGTGGTTGTCTGTCAAGTCTGTCCGCGACTGTCCCGAAGCCAATATCGCAGCTAGAAAAGTTCGCTTATTGAATACACAAGCATTATTTGCCGGTCAAATTGGTTTTTTTAAACCCGAATTAGTATTGAGTTCTGGGCTATTAGAAACTCTTTCAAGCAATCATTTAGAAGCCGTCTTAGCCCACGAACAAGGACATTATCATTATCGCGATACATTTTGGTTTTTTTGGCTGGGCTGGATGCGAGAATGCACTTCCTGGCTACCTAATACAGAAGCTTTATGGGAAGAGTTACTCACCTTACGGGAATTACGAGCCGATGCTCATGCAGTTTTATCTGTAGACCCGTTGCTGCTAGCGGAATCTCTGCTAATGGTTGTTAGCAGTAACCCAGTATCTTCAGAAGTGCTTTGTGCAGCGTTAGGTTCTCCCGGTGCAAAGCGTTTGGAAGAAAGAGTAGAAGCCCTTTTATCTCCACCACAAACAACTCAAAAGCTTGAATTCACATCTTTGAATTGGCTTGTATGGACTTTTGTTCCTTTAGTTAGTGTTGTATTTCATAGTTGAAATGGGGACTGGGTAATAGGTAATAGGTAATGGGTAATGGGTAATAGGTAATAGGTAATGGGTAATAAGTGATGAGTAAGTCGCTTTAAATAAATAAATTATCCATTAATAAATTTAGTAGTTTTAACTTATCTCCTAATACCTTTTACTCCTTACCTCTTATCTTTTACCTAATACCAATTACCAGTTAGCTTTAGTAATAACACTAATGCTTCCATATAAGCTCTTTTCACTTTTTCAAGATAATCTACACCTTGTTGTCGTAACTGACTCATCAATTCTTCTCCGGTTAGAAGCTCTTGTTCCATATTTTCGTTAATCAAACAACCGTGTTCTACAAGTATTAAAGGTGGAAGGCTGACTAAACTACCTACAGCAGGAATTAAGTAGCTCAATTAACATATGTTTCATAAATATCGCTTAAGGTCACAGCCGCTCAACCACGGCAGTTTTACACTGTACTAATGCTTACCAACTTAAATTAGGTAGTTAAATTCTGTCTAGGGGTTTAATTATGTTTTTGAACGGTGAACAGGTTATTTTTTTTGATTTAATATAGTTTGTAAAACCTAATTGGTAAAAAATTTATATAAGCTAAAATCAGGAAACATAGCGATTAGCTTTGATAGTTAAAATGACAATTAAACCTTCAGAAGAAGAAGTTAAAAAGTTAGAAGAAGATTTAGCCAAAAATCCTAGAGACACTGATATTATGAATGCTCTCGCTCTTGGATATTTTAGTAATCCAAGCTTGGTTAAAGGTAAAGAAGATTTAGAATTAATGGAAAAAGCATATGCAACAAAAAAGACTATTAAATCAACTCATAACCTTGCTTGGTTTTATTATATGGAGTGTTGGGGAAGTTTAGAAAAAGCTCTAGCAATACAGAAAGAATGTATGGCAATGGAACCAAAGAGCTTTTATCCATATTTCCTTTATGGCTACATGCTTTTAGCAAATAATCAATCACTTGACGCTATCAAAAATTTAGAAATTGCATACTCAAAACATAAAAATAGAGATATAATCCATAATTTAGGTACAGCCTATGCAAAATCAGGAAATTTTGAAACAGCGAAAGAATATCTAATTACAGCAACTAATGATAAAGATATTGAAAATAAAAGTAAATACAATTTAGCAATAGTCAAAATTAAGATTGGAGAAAAAGAAGATGCTCTGAGAATAATCAAAGAATTAGAGCAGCAGATTGATAAATATGATGATACTGATAGTTTTGCAGTAGCTTATCTATATTATCTCTTAGAAGATTATGATAGTGCGTATGTTTGCTGCAAAAGGTGCGACTGGAATCATTATGGTTTATTTAGTTGGGAATATATTCCTTATCTGATATATAAAAACGATATAGAAGAATTCAAAAAATTAGTTGCTTCTGAAATCGCAAATAGGACAAACTGGATAATAGAAAATAAAGATAATAATGAATTTTGGGAAGATGATACTGAAGAAGAAAAACAAGAATATTTAGCAGAATGGGAATCTGAAATTACTCGATTAACAGAATTAGAAGCAGAATTTGCATTAAATAAGCCAAATATAAATATCAACAATCAATATTGGTTAGAAAGCTGTGGATGCTTGTTATTTGGTTGCTGCGAACATAACAATCTAAAAGACGACGAATAGATTTACCGCTACAAATTCGCAAACATTCCTTAACATTCTTAATATTCGTAAAGCACTCTTAACAAAAGCGATAGTAAGCAAACGAGTTATGAGAACATATTTAAAATCAACGTTGATATTTAGATTTATAGAGTTTTAAGAATATGTCACAAAATAGCAAATCAACGGTTGTCATCACGGGTGCTTCCTCTGGAGTTGGCTTGTATGCTGCAAAAGCTTCTGCGAAAAAAGGATGGCACGTTGTAATGGCTTGTCGCGATTTGGAAAAAACCCAAAGAGTCGCTAATGAAGTGGGGATGTCACCCGATAGCTACACCATTATGCATCTCGATTTGGCTTCTTTAAATAGCGTTCGTCAGTTTGTGAATACTTTTCGAGAAAGCGGTAAATCTCTGGATGCTTTGGTGTGTAACGCTGCGGTGTATTTACCCTTAGCGAAGGAACCACAAAGAAGCGAAGACGGTTATGAATTGAGTGTTGCTACGAATCACCTGGGACATTTTCTATTGTGCAACTTGATGCTCGAAGATTTGCAAAAATCATCAGCGGATGTAGCAAGGTTGGTGATATTAGGAACTGTAACCGCAAATCCGAAAGAATTGGGAGGTAAAATTCCCATTCCTGCTCCTCCAGATTTAGGAGATTTAAAAGGTTTTGAAGCAGGTTTCAAAGCTCCAATTTCAATGATTAACGGTAAGAAATTTAAAGCAGGTAAAGCTTATAAAGATAGCAAGCTTTGCAACGTTTTGACCATGCGAGAATTGCACAGACGCTATCACGATTCTACGGGAATTGTATTTAGTTCGCTGTATCCTGGATGCGTTGCTGAAACAGGTTTATTCCGCAATCACTATTCCCTATTCCAGAAAATATTTCCTTTATTTCAAAAGAATATTACCGGAGGTTATGTATCCGAAGAATTGGCTGGTGAAAGAGTTGCAGCAGTAGTTGCAGACCCAGAATATAATAAATCCGGTTCTTACTATAGTTGGGGAAATCGTCAGAAAGAAGGTAGAAAATCTTTCGAGCAGGAAGTTTCTAACGAAGCATTGGATGATGATAAAGCACAACGTTTGTGGGAATTAAGCGCGAAGTTAGTAGGAATTGC
>CAKZYM010000234.1 GCA_937884685.1 uncultured Calothrix sp. | reverse complement strand
ATAGGTTGTGACTATTAGTTGAGTAGTAAATTTTATTTTTTTGTAGATTGTGAAAGTTACACAAAGGTGTTGATTACACCTGCACTTACATCAAATTTCTAAAAAATTAACAGAAGTTAGCAAAATTGTTTATGTTTTGTGGATTTCAACCTCAAAAAAACACAAAAAAATCACTCTCAAAAATTTAGTCTCACTCCTGCGATAGGTTGTGACTACTTGTTGAGTCATAATTGTTATAAATATTTTTACCAAGCTATAACAGTTACATAGAAAAGTCAATTAGATTATTAATCCTTTTGGGAATTTCTTTTCCACCTTTAATCCATTTGCCCAGGATAAAGGCGCAGTAATCGGGATTAATTTCCGCTCCATGGCAGATTCTACCTGTTTCCTCTGCCGCCATTAAAGTTGTGCCACTGCCCAAAAATGGGTCAATTACAACTTCTCCGGGCTTTGTTAATCTTTCAATCCAAACAACTACAAAATCCAATGGTTTTCTACCAGGATGATCCACATCATCAGCCTCTATAAATTTGATGATTCCTTCAGAATAGTTTTGGTTACGTTCACCAGTAACTTTATAAGGACTAGATTCCTTGCAGAAAACAGCAGCAATAATATGATTGCCATAACCCATTGGGCTTTTGCTCATCCCGTTTTTAATCCAGTGAGCAATCATGCATTTATAAGGCATTGTAGTTTTTTGTAAGAATTTAGCAAATGATTCATCACCCGGTGTCACAACAACTAAATTTGCTTTATCAATCAACCAATCATGTTTCCACTCAAAATCAATATCCCAATCTGCCATTCCGGCGTTGTAAGGTGGATCGGCAAATGCTAGTTTGGCTTGTGGGGCATCCCATATTGAAGAATCACAACAAGTCAAAGTATGGTTACCTAACTTCCATACATCCCCAAATTGAATCCATGGAGATTCGTTTATTTGTATTTGAATATTTAAAATACTGTTCGCTGCTTTTTCAACTTTTAGTTTGGCAGCCTGCTGTTTTACCTCTTTTCGGTACTGAACTAGTTTTTTGATTTTACGTTTAGCTTTTTTGTCACACGACCACCGCTCTATAATTTTCCGCTTTACTTCTTCAGACTCTTTACAGACCTTATAAGCATCATTAATTGTGATTTCTCCTGAACGGATTGGCTCCCAGGTCTGAGGAAACTGAGCTTTGATAGTTTTAGCCGCTTCTACGGTTTTACTTCCGATGTTTAATTGTTGAGCAGCTTCTCGAATACTAATTTTACTGTTCTGTAAATTTGCGGAATAGTTCTGCTTTAAAGTATCTTCCCTAATCAGTGCCGCTAATTCTGCGGCAATTGCAGCGCGTTGACTTTCGCTAAGATATCGTCTACGACAATTCAAAGAAACTATCTTTAATAAAACTCTGTTATCGTTACCAGAAAAATATTCTATTTTTGGATCTATTCCGGCAGCTTTACATGCTTCATACCGATGTCTACCATCAATAATTAAATCTGTATTATTTAAAACAAGGATGGGTATGTATAGCCCATTTACGGCAATATCCTTTTGAAATAACTTAAATTCATCTTTCCTCATCCGAGGAAAAAGAGAAACAAATTGATGATACTTTAACTCAATCACATTAATTATTATCTCAATAGTACTAAAGTACTATTAAAGCAAAAAGCATACAAGATTGGTATGAAGGCAAGATTAATCCTTGATATAATTATGCTTATAAACTAACTCTATAAAAATATTACTTATTTATACCGTCCTTTTATTGACTACAGAAAATGCCAGTAAACACAGAAAATATATGTATTCTCCCACTAATCAATAAAATATAGCAATTTATTTTTAATTATCAATTTTCTTAAAATATTCCCATACCAACCGCGTAAAGACGCTTCAGCAACTTGTTCAAAAACGGAGAGGGTGGGATTCGAACCCACGGTACCTTTCGGTACACTCGATTTCAAGTCGAGCGCATTCGACCACTCTGCCACCTCTCCACCAGGTAGCCGTCAGCAATTAATCTTGAGCAGTAAGCTCAGATAATAGCTGACCGATTATAGATTATACAATAGTTCTACGCCGGTTGCACCATTGAAGTCGATTTTTGATAAAGAATTTCCTCGGATTTAATGGTGAAGTCATTACCAATCCATACAAGTGAAGCTTTTGCGACCTTACTATCTTCAAGTTCGACAATTGAGAAGTTACGTAGCTTATCTTGGGATTTTTCAATAATTCGCGGTACGCTGGCTGCATTTAAATAAATTATTCCTTCTGGACTTCTAAAAATACGCTTTCGCAATACTTTTGTATGTCGCAAGCTATGGTGCATATGGCCAAATGTCACCAAAGGAATATTTTTATTAGTAGTAATAGTTTGAGAAATTGCTTCGGCAAAATCTGGGTCGCCGTAATCCCCACCAATGGGATGCCAGTCTTTTCCACAAGGATCTTCGGGTTTGTCTCCTAATCCAGATGGTCCGTTATGACCCAGAAAAATAATCGTTTCATGAGTAGCACTATTTACTGCTTCCATAATTCTGGTGGTTGATTCTTCAAGAGTTCCAACCCCAAATCTTTCTTTACATAAATCAGCAAATTTCCATTTCGGTCCACCCCATGTAAAAGGACGACTTCCCACCACGGTTAAATTGAAATCAGGAAAATCGAATTTACCAAAACCAACATGGGTATCACCCAAAAAATCTAGTTGCTGCTGTACCCAATCTTCTTTAGTGCGGTCGTAGGGACACTTTTTACGTCCCCATTCGGTAGCAGTGTACCAAGCATCGTGATTTCCCATTACCACTGCTTTGGGGATATCAAGGCCAGCGATTTTTCTGACAACTTCTACCGATTCATTTCCAAAATCTCCGACGAATAGCACCAAATCAACGCCCAGACGCTTGAGTGCAATCCCATCTTCTTTTTCCCACTGGTCGTGAACGTCTCCTACTACAGCTATTTTTACGTTTTTCGAGTTTGTTATCTGACTGCTTGTCATGCCACTTTCCTTTCCATATGTTTCCAGGATAGGAAACTCAAAGCGATTTTGGCACAAATTCCTTAAAGTCATATTATCCCTATAGTAATTTTGGTAAAAAGTACTATAATTATTTCAAGATTAAGAATTATGTCTTGCACATATGTATTATTTGATTGCCAAACCTTCTGACATAAACAGAGATGAGCGGTCAGATAAGCTCTGGTACAAAATTGCGAGATTTTAGATTAAAAACATTAACTGAAACCTATTGTGTTTACTACCGCACTGCAAAGACCTGAAATAACCCAACCGGGTGCATTACCTTTAGATTTATTTACAGCCATTGAGAATCTGAAAAAAGAACTTAATGCTGTGATTTTGGCGCACTACTATCAAGAACCAGATATTCAAGATATTGCAGATTTTATTGGCGATTCGCTGCAACTTTCCAGAGCAGCAGCCGATACAAATGCAGATGTTATTGTCTTTGCTGGAGTTCACTTCATGGCAGAAACGGCAAAGATTCTTAATCCAGATAAGTTAGTGTTGTTGCCAGATTTAGATGCTGGTTGTTCTTTAGCTGATAGCTGTCCACCGAATGAATTCGCAGCATTTAAAGCTGCTCATCCAGAGCATTTAGTGATTTCTTACATCAACTGCACTGCGGAAATTAAAGCAATGAGCGATATTATCTGCACTAGTTCTAATGCAGTTAAAATTGTCCAGCAGATACCTGAAGAACAGCCGATTCTTTTCGCTCCAGACCGTAACTTGGGACGGTACGTGATGGAACAAACTAGACGAGATTTACTATTATGGCAAGGTAGCTGTATCGTTCATGAAACTTTTTCTGAGAAGAAGATAGTACAGTTAAAAATTGCACATCCTCAAGCTGAGGTAATTGCTCATCCTGAATGTGAAACAACTGTATTGCAACACGCTGATTTTATTGGTTCCACAGCAGCTTTATTAAAGTATTGTCAGCAGAGCAGGAGTAATGAATTTATCGTTGCTACCGAACCGGGAATCATTCATCAAATGCAAAAACAAGCATCACAAAAGCATTTTATTCCCGCACCTCCAACGAATAACTGTAATTGTAATGAATGTCCGTTTATGCGATTGAATACTTTGGAAAAGCTGTATTTAGCAATGAAGAATCGCGAACCGGAAATTACCATGAGCGAGGAAACTAGAGTTAAAGCTTTGCGTCCGATGGAGCGGATGTTGGAGATGAGCGTTTAATTAGATTTGGTTTTTAGAGACGTGGTGATAAAACTGCGTCTCGATATAATTTTATTGGTTTGGATTGAAGCTGGCAGGATAATTTTTGCTCGAATCAAGCTACAGCAGTTACTTCAGGTCTATTTAG
>CAKZYM010000233.1 GCA_937884685.1 uncultured Calothrix sp. | reverse complement strand
TAATTGTTAATTGATGACTGATATAACGAATGTATGGTTTTTCCGTCAGTGGGGTATTCCGCTATTGTGTAATTGCAAGTTACTTGAAATCGATTTCCATCGGATGCTGTAAATATTTGCTGTCGGAGAATAGCGAGGATTTCAGTCAGCCGTTCCTTTGCTAGTGCTTTGTCAAGTCCGCTCATTCCAAGAATAAATTCTCCATTTCCCCAGTATCCTAATACTTCCCGACTGCGAAATACTTTTTGGATTAAATTTCCCCATCTTCGCAATACTTGATTACCTATATTATGACCGTAATTAAAATTAATTTTCTTAAGTTCTGCTACTGTTAAAATTGCCAGACAAACTGGAGTGTTATTTTCTTGATTTTGACTCAATAATTTATCCAATTGTTTTTTTGATTCTATATAATTGTTAATTCCCGTCTGCGAGTCTTTTGTTGATATAGTTTTTAGTAAACGATTTCTTTCCAAACGGTTATTAATTCTAGTTAATAATTCTGCTCCCATTACAGGTTTTGTTAAATAGTCATCAGCCCCAGCAGCAAACACTTTTCCAATTGTTTTTTCGTCTCGGTGGGAAGTTAGAAATAATATCGGTAAACTTTGCCATTTTTGCTCGGTACGAACCGCTTGACAAAGTTCGATACCACTAATTTCTGGCATTTCTACGTCCAAAATTAGTAAATCTGGTTCTACCGACTCCAATACTTCCCAAAATCTCTGAGAATTTTCTAAACTCGTGAATTTGATTCCCCAAGGTTTTAGTAACGGACGCAAAGTTGATATAAATATCGGGTCATCATCCACTACTAATATTTTTGTCGTAAAATTACGATGGCGCTCTAATAGTTGTTGGCTTAAGTCCCATATTTGGGTTACGGTTGGTCGAGCTAAAAATCCACATCCACCATTTTGCGCGACTTTCACCCGGTAATCTAATCTGTCAGATTCTGCAATAACTATTACAGGTATTGTAGGGGTACGGGAAGAAGAGTTATTGATAAATGTCAAATCTTCGGATTTGATTTGTTTATCTATACTCAATACAATTAAATCCGGTGAATGATTTTGTAACCACTTTTGAGCTAACTGAATATTTTTTACCCCGTACCAATTCATTCCTTGAGTTGATGCAATTTGCTGTAATTCCGTAACTAGTTGCAAATTAGAATTAATAATTAATAATCTTGCTGTATCCTTTGTAGATTCAGCATCACCTACAGATAAAGCTAAAAGCTCGTCTAATTCTTGCACCAAAGACGGTAACTTGCTGCAACTCAAATTATTTTCTATATCTTGTATATCTTGTGTTAGTAATTCCTCAATTTCCCTTGCTAATTGAGTTCCAGTATCTCTTCCGAACATTCCCAAAACTCCAGCAAGTTTATGAGCTTCTTTAGAAGCTGACTTTTGCAATTCTTCAGTTAACTTTCCCGCTTGAAATGCGGTAGCTGCTGTTTGCAAAACCGTCATTCTTTGCATCATTGCATCTTGATATTGCAGCCACATTTTCTCAACAGCATCGCTATACTGTTGCGTGACTGACTCAGTTACTTGAGGCTGAGATTTAGCACCAACTTCAGGATTGAGTCGGTATCCCAAACCATAAACATTCTCAATCCAATCAACAGCACCCACCTTTTTCAATTTTTGTCGTAACCCTTTAATATGAGCCTTGACGCTTTCTTCCAAAGGTGGGTCGTCAAAATTCCAAAGATGGTCAACAATTTGAGTACGACTATAAACCCGCGATGGATTTCGTAAAAATAATTCTAATAAATTGTATTCTTTTGGTGTTAATTTTAGTTGTTGGTTATCGTATGCAACCTTAGCCGTACCGGTGTCTAAAGATAATTGACCTACAGACAGAATAGCACTTGGTGCAACCTCTCCCCGACGCAACAAAGCGCGAACCCTTGCCTGAAATTCACCCAAATCTAGAGGTTTGCTCAGGTAATCATCAGCACCAGCATCTAAACCGCTAATCCGGTCGGCTATTGCATTTTTTGCAGTCATCAGCAAGATGGGTGTAGAACAACCTTTTTTCCGCAATCGCTCACACAAAGTAATTCCATCAACTAACGGTAATCCCACATCCATTATTATGAGTTCATAGTTACCGCTTTGAGCGTATTCCCAACCGCTTTCACCATCATAAATCGCATCTACAATGTAATGTTGATGGGTCAAAGACTTCACCAACATATCTGATAAAATTTCATCATCTTCTAAAAGTAGAATACGCATTTTCCAATCTTATTCAAAATTAAATTAAGCTAAATAAATTAAACGAAGTAAATTAAAATTCAAACTTAAAATGTAAAATGTAAAATTCACCTTCAACTATTTAATAAAAAGGAAAACCATTAAGAGACGGATATAGAACGTCTCTATGGTTATAGCAAGAGCATATTATCCAGTTACATTAACAAGCAATCGAGAAGAAATAGGGAAGATTAATAATCCATACCCGACCGGTGAACAACTGATAACTGATAACTGATAACTGATAACTGATAACTGATAACTGATA
>CAKZYM010000232.1 GCA_937884685.1 uncultured Calothrix sp. | reverse complement strand
GAGTTAGGAGTTAGGAGTTAGGAGTTAGGAGTTAGGAGTTAAGAGTTAAGAGTTAGCAGTTATTTCTAACTAAATCAGTGAAATCAGTGAAATCCACTTTATCCGTGATAAAGGATGTTTTTTTGTTTTTAGTAGTTAAGTTTTGAGTGTCGCGTTCATTGTAAAATAAGTTCCTATTTAAAAATATTGTAGTGCGACCATCTTGGTCGCTGATATCTAGGCTATTTCCAATTCCCCAATCCCCTATTCCCAATTCCCAATTCCCAATTAATAAAAAAACTATGTCAAACCTTACAAATATTCCTCTAATCGGAGAAAAAGCACCATCATTTAGTGCAGCAAATCAAAATGGAGACTTAGTAAAACTTGAAGATTTCCAGTCTAATTGGTTTGTTCTTTATTTTTATCCAAAAGATAATACACCGGGTTGTACTGTAGAAGCGAAAGATTTCAGCGAATACTCATCACAGTTTGATGCTTTAGGTGCAAAAATCCTCGGAGTTAGCCCCGATTCAGAAAAGTCTCACTGCAAATTTATTCAGAAACATAATTTATCTATTCAACTTTTAAGCGACCCGGAACACCAAGTGTGCGAAGCTTATGGAGTGTGGCAACTAAAAAAGTTTATGGGTAAGGAATATATGGGTGTTGTACGCTCAACTTTTTTGATTGCGCCTAATGCTAACGTAGCCCATACATGGTCTAATGTCAGAACTAAGGGTCATGCAGAGAAAGTTTTCAGCAAGCTACAGGAATTAGTAGCTACGGTTTAATTTTTCTTTTACTGTTATGTTCTTTCGCTTGAGCGTTTATACAATAAATAGAGCATGTGGTGATATCAAATTGAAGCGCATCACACCATCATACAAAAACACTAGCGATGTCAAAACACTTTTTATGTAATTTTGTATTATTTGCAGTTAGCTTGAATAAAAATAAATAACTCTTTGAGTTTCGGTGTCAAATATTCAAAGAAGTAGCGTTCCTGATTAATTCTCTTAAAATTATAAGCTGGGAACTAGCTTAATTCTTCCAGCATCCATTTCTGCCATCAAAAGTTCTAACGCTTCATAGTCAACGTCAGAAATGTAACCCATCTGAGTAAGCTCAGAATTTATTTCATTTTCTATCTCAGGAGTTAATTTCTTTATCAGCAAAGCCCTTTCAACTAATTGACGAATCGCGAACTTAGTTCTCATAGTAAGTGACCGTTTTGAATTTAATACTAATTATCTCAGATATTTCTAAGTATAAAACGTGATCCAAGCAATTGTCTTTACGTGATTTGGATCACAGTTATAGCAGACAAGTCCGTTGTCATCTACAAAAGATACAAGCCAATGATTAAGGAAAAAATAAGGATACTTTATATTTAATTAACGTGCATTGAAAATAAGTCCTAATATGGCGATAGCTAATAATTTATAGATATCTTTTGCCCTACTCCGACACTGATTCATGCTAGCTATATAGATTATTTTTGAACTTCAATTATAAAAAAGTATACTTAGCTACCGTTTAATTAGGTATTGTGGCAATCTTTAAACAGAAGTAATCTGGTGGTGAAGATTCTACAAAGAGAGCTAATACGAATGGTCGATGCGATAAAAAAAAGATTATGGTCGAATACATCTATGCCCTCAAGTGAAGAACATTTGAAATTTTTGTAACTATGCAAACAATACTTGATAATCCTAGAATTACCGTTATTCGCCCTCAAGGATATTTAAATGCTGTAAATGCTGTTAAACTTGAGCGCGAATTGGGTGCTGCTTTTAATAAGAACAATAATACAATTGTATTGTTAAATTTAGAAAAAGTTGATTTTATCGATAGTGCGGGTTTGATGGCTTTAGTTTCTGGAGTGCGAAAAGCAAATGTCTTGGAACAACGACTTTGCTTTTGTTCGGTTGCTCCCAGTCACAGAATTATCTTTGAACTGACCGGATTAGATAAAGTTTTTGAAATATTTGATGCAGAAAAAATTTTTAACAGTTAATACTTTAGTCTCCCATGCTGCTTTTAAAGTTCCTCTTTTAAAGCAGCTAACTAATCATTAAGGAGTTATAAGAGAAAAAAATTTGAATAATAAACTAATACACTAATACAAATCAATGCTAATCTTAGAAGTGAGTAGCTGTAATTACTAGAAGTAGCTAGAAAATAGCATAGTGTCTATTGCAGTAGATAAATTAATCACGTCGGATATTTCAAAACCATCCCGTTACCTGGGTAATGAGCTTTTAGCTAAACACAAGCCTTGGGATGCGGCGACGATACGCTGGGTATTGACTTACCCAGAAGTATATGAAGTTGGTGCTTCTAATTTAGGGCATATCATTCTTTACAACATATTGAATGTTCAGCCCCGCCAGTTGTGCGACCGTGCTTACTTACCAGGTGCGGATTTAATGGCGAAGCTAAGAACGACTCAAACACCTTTGTTTGCAGTAGAGTCAAAGCGAAGCCTAGTTGATTTCGATATTTTGGGTTTTAGCCTCAGTTACGAGTTAGGTGCTACCAATATTTTGGAAATGCTTGATTTAGCTGGCATTCCTTTTACTTGGAAAGAAAGATTGGAGGGTGATTTCCCTTTGATTTTTGCAGGGGGACAAACTGCTACATCCAATCCCGAACCTTATGCTGACTTCTTCGATTTTATGGCTCTTGGAGATGGTGAAGAACTATTACCAGAGATTGGTTTAATTTTAGAAGAAGGTAAAAAGGCTCAGCTAAGTCGTCAAGAATTGTTGCTGGATTTGGCACAGGTTCCTGGTGTATACGTACCGCAGTTTTACGACATGGCTTCTGATGGTTCGGTTCATCCAAATCGTCCAGATGTGCCAGAACGAATTATACGTAGGGTTTCTAGCCCCATCCCAGCTTACTCTATCGGTTTGGTTCCTTACGCTGAAACCGTACACGACCGCTTAACGATTGAGATTCGGCGCGGATGCACCAGAGGCTGTAGATTTTGTCAACCAGGAATGTTAACCCGTCCGGCGCGAGATGTGGAACCATCGAAGGTTGTGGAAACAATCACCGAGGGAATGCGCCAAACTGGTTACAGTGAATTTTCTTTATTGTCTCTTTCTTGTTCTGATTATTTGGCTTTAAGTTCCGTAGGAATGGAAATCAAAAATCGTCTTAAGGACGAAAATATTTCCCTTTCTTTACCTAGCCAACGAGTAGATAGATTTGATGAAAATATCGCTAACATCCTTGGTGGAACGCGGAAAGGTGGCTTAACTTTTGCGCCGGAAGCTGGTACTCAAAGGATGCGAGATATTGTTAACAAAGGTTTGACCAATGAAGAATTATTAAGGGGGGTGAAAACTGCCTGGAAACGCGGCTGGGATAAGGTAAAGCTGTATTTTATGATTGGCTTACCTGGCGAAACTGATGTTGATGTATTGGGTATTGCTCAAACTGTAAGGTGGCTCAAGGGTGAATGTTGGGCAACCGGTAGAAAACCCGTGAACTTTAACATCACAATTTCCAATTTTACGCCTAAACCTCATACACCATTCCAGTGGCACTCGGTTTCTACTGCTGAATTTAAACGCAAGCAAGACTTGTTACGTTCTGAATTTCGTCGGATTCGTGGAGTTAAAGTTAACTTTACCGATGTACGAATTTCGGCTATGGAAGATTTTGTCGGTAGAGGAGACAGAACTCTCGCTTCAGTGTTACGTCGTGCTTGGGAATTAGGCGCGGGGATGGATTCTTGGTTTGATAATTTAGATAAAGCTTTTGCTGCTTGGGAAAGTGCCATTGCTGAAGCTGGTTTAGACTGGAAGTACCGCAAAGTGCTTTGTGGTGAGTGGAATGTCATGGAAGGTAGCAGTGCTGATGAGCGCCTTGATGACCCACTACCCTGGGACCATATAGATACGGGAATTGAGAAAAACTGGCTCAAGGAAGATTTGCAGCGTGCTATGGAAGCAGCTACAGTCCCCGATTGCTCCTTCGATGGTTGCTCGCATTGCGGCGTTTGCGGTACTGATTTTGGTCACAATATCGTAGTTCCACCACCACCGATTCCGGAATTTGCTGGAGATTTCGTTCCTGATACTACCAAAGCACAAAAATTGCGGTTAAGGTTTGGGAAATCTGGCGATATGGCATTGGTTGGCCATCTAGATTTAATGAGAATTTTTGACCGAGCCATTCGACGAGCAGGACTACCAGTATCATTTAGCGGTGGTTTTAATCCACAACCAAGAATATCAGTAGCAAATGCCTTACCGTTAGGTGCTACTAGCGTAAATGAAATTGTAGATTTTGAATTAACTGAAGAAATTGATGTCGATACTTTCTCCACGGCTTTGAGTTCTTCGCTACCGGATGGCATATCTATATATGATGTAGTGCAGCTAGACTTGAAGTCTAAAAGTGCATCTCAACTTCTAGAAACAGCTGAGTATTTGCTCACAATAGGCTGTAGTCGAGAAATAACTTCATCTGAGTGGCAGACGATAATTGATGCGCTCAAAGCTAAAACAGAAATTTGGACACAGCACAAAACTAAAAAAGGTAAAATCAAAAATGTAAATCTGCGCGAACGTTTATTTGAGCTAGATTTTGTCGAGACAGCAAAAGTCGATATGGGTCAAAATCAAGCCGTCCGATTACGGTATGTAGGAGCTTGCTGCAATGATGGTACGGTATTGCGTCCGGAACACATTCCATTTATGCTTGAGTCTGTATCGAAAACAGAATTTGACCTGCTGCACATACACCGGAGCAAGCTTGTTTTGGCAGTTTAATAGTTGGGGGTAATTGTTGTGATGAAATTGCCCTCTACTTCTGCCTGACTTTGGAATTGATTTTTTGCGACCTTGCGTTAGAATTATATGAAGAGAAATTATAAGAGCGCTGCAACGGAACTAATTGATTCACTGGCGACCTGGACGGGGCGTTAAAGAAATAATATTGTCGAGTTTTACTCGAAAATACTGGGGTATTATCCCAGGTATAGCTGACAGCAGACTAGACAACGCTCTATGATGGCAGGTAGCTAAAAATGTGAATCAGTCAACAATCCTACTAGCGCGGTTAAGTTACTTTTCTCGCCATTTATGATAATGGAACTAGTTGAGTAGGCTCAAAATTTCCAGCTTACAGGGTGGGATATGTAGAGTAGCAGATGGTTCCGTAAAGGTACCATTTATAGGTAGACTTTTAGAGTCTACTCCTGTTCCAGGTGAGGAAGTATACAGTCCTTCTCTCAATTCTCTCGCGCAGTCAGCCCGTGTCTTAAGAAAAGACGTAATTTCGTACTAACGAGGATATTCTAGGTTATACTGCCCGATTGTTAGAATAATTTATTGCAAGAGTTGCGTCTTTAGTGTCAAAAAGTAAGATTGTAGTTACTTTTTAACCTGACAGATTAATTGGCAGAGGAAAGGTGTAAAAATTGACCTTTAACGGACGATTTTATTCATAAAAAGATGCAACCGCTGTAGATTTCATGGGTTGCTTAAACGCAATCAAAGTGTAAATAGCTCGTGTTTATTTGAGCGAAAGTAAGTGCAATTTTATTACAGCAGCACCTTGGAAGGAGGAGACAGAGTAGATTTGATTAAAACCTCCTCTCCTACGGATTTGAGCTGCCAATTTTTGAGGAAATTGAATGCCGAAACAAATTATCATCGCCGAACAGCATCAAATTGCTGCGGTGTTTTCTGAAGACCAAATACAAGAACTTGTCGTAGCTACCGGTCATCACCAAATTGGTGATATCTATTTAGGGGTAGTAGAAAATGTATTGCCTGGGATAGATGCAGCTTTTGTCAATATTGGCGACCCGGAGCGTAATGGTTTTATTCATGTAACCGACCTCGGACCGTTAAGATTGAGACGTTCGTCTGCGGCAATCACAGAATTATTGGCACCACAGCAAAAAGTATTGGTGCAGGTAATGAAAGAGCCGACAGGTACAAAAGGTCCGAGACTCACTGGTAACATAACTTTACCAGGACGTTACGTAGTACTGATGCCTTATGGACGAGGCGTGAATTTATCCCGCAGAATTAGGAACGAAAACGAACGCAACCGTTTGAGAGCCTTAGCAATCTTGATAAAACCGGCAGGAATGGGTTTATTAATCCGTACCGAAGCTGAAGGTAAACCGGAAGAAGCCATTATCGAAGATTTAGAAATTCTGCAAAAGCAATGGGAGTCTATCGGCGAACAAGCTCAAACCAGCCGTGCCCCAGCTTTACTTAATCGCGATGATGACTTTATCCAGCGCGTTTTGCGAGATATGTACGGTGCCGATGTCAATCGGATTGTTGTTGACTCCAGTACCGGATTGAAGCGAGTAAAGCAGTATTTACAAAACTGGAGCGGCGGACAGGTACCCCAAGGTTTATTAATCGACCACCACCGCGATCGCACTGCAATTTTAGAATATTTCCGGATAAATGCTGCGGTTAAAGAAGCTCTAAAACCAAGAGTAGACTTACCTTCTGGCGGTTACATTATTATTCAACCTACCGAAGCATTAACGGTAATAGATGTCAACTCCGGCTCGTTTACTCGTTCGGCTACAGCAAGAGAAACCGTATTGTGGACAAACTGCGAAGCTGCTACAGAAATAGCACGTCAATTACGTTTGCGTAATATTGCTGGAGTAATTGTTGTTGACTTCATTGATATGGAATCGCGGCGAGACCAGTTACAGGTTCTCGAACATTTTAATAAAGCCCTGAAGTCGGATAAAGCCCGTCCTCAAATTGCTCAATTGACTGAATTAGGTTTAGTAGAGCTTACCCGTAAGCGTCAGGGTCAGAATATCTACGAGCTTTTCGGGGAAACTTGTCCTACCTGTCAAGGTTTGGGACATATTGTACATTTACCAGGGGAAAACGAAAGCCGAGTAGCACCACCACCAGCACCAGTAGAAGTACCAGAGCGTGTAGTACCTTTACCTTCGAGAGAACCGCGTATTTCTGCTCCTCGCTTAAACTCCCAGCCTGAAGTGGTAGATGGATTCGCAGATGCGGATGAAGGTGACGGAGATTTTGCTAATTTAAACTTGATAAATCATCCCAGCTATCAAGAATTAGGAGATACCAATAAACGCCGTCGTCGTCGCCGCTTGGGTATTAATACAGGAAACGGCAAGGACGAGCCAAGGATTAACGGAAGTCCATTGACCTTAGTCAACGATGATTTGGACATTGATTCGGAAGGAGAGTCAGAACGACTAAGACCAGAAACTTCTCCATCCGGATTGAATAAAGTTTGGAGTGACAGACCCGAACGTACTAGAACTAGAATCGAATCGGTTAAAGGAGTACTCGAACCACCAGAAATTGTTTCGGTAGAAATGACAGACGAGGAACAGGATGTCTACGCTTTAATGGGTGTTACACCTTTAAAGAAATTAGAAAAAGAATTCAAGAACGAAAAATCTGTAATTATTAACGTAGTTCCACCTGGTGAAGATGGAGAAAGTGAAGAAAGCGTAGAGATTGAGGAAAGCGTAGAGAGCGAAGAAACTACTGAAGATTCGGCATCATACTCGCTTACTCCAACTCCAAAGAAAGTGAAAATAAACAATATAGAGAATGAAGTCGCAGTTGAAGATGAAATAGAAGAACCAGTTGTCGAATCAGAACAAGCCGAAACAGCAACGAAGACAGCAGATAGACGTCGCCGTCGCCGTCGTTCCTCTGTGGAAGCACCATCTAGCTAAGATTTGAGCGTTTTATGGTAAAAATTGGGCAAGCTATCACTGCAATGGACCCATCTAAACTCCCCCCCGAACAAAATTGGTTAGAATATTCTACGTATTGCAATAGCGACAAGTTAATTGCAGGAGTTGACGAAGTGGGGAGAGGTGCTTTGTTTGGTCCTGTGGTAGCAGCAGCAGTTATCCTACCAGATAGTAATAGTTTGCCCCAACTCCTCACCACCAACATCAAGGATAGTAAAAAGCTATCTGCTTCTAAAAGAATTAAGTTAGCGGATTTAATTTCTGATATTGCAATAGACTGGAAAATTGGTTTTGCAACTACAGCTGAAATAGACTCTTTGAATATCTTGCAAGCATCACTTTTAGCAATGAAGCGGGCTGTTCTAAAATTAAAGCAACAGCCTGCACTTTGCTTAATTGATGGAAATCAACAGATAAAAAATTTGTCGTTACCACAAGAAACAATAGTTAAAGGAGATTCTCTTTCACTTACAATAGCTTCTGCTAGCATTGTTGCTAAAGTTTGGCGCGATGAACTGATAATTCGTCTTGCTAATAAGTACTCAATGTACGATTTAGAAAAAAATAAGGGCTATGGTAGTAAAAAACATCTATTAGCAATACAAAATTATGGTATTTCGCCCTTGCATCGCAAATCTTTTCGTCCCTGCCAAATAACAGAAGAAAAATAGGTAATCGTACAAAATTAACGAATCTCACATTTTTTTGGTAAGAAATAGGGTTAAGGAGAAAGGTTATATAACTTATTAGCCATTACATAAATAATGCTGGCTTTAATATTTATTATTCAAATAGCACTTATTTGAATTCCTGTTTTTTAGTTGATATAACGTCATTTGAAAAAACCATTAAAAATCCTTGATGTACAACTATTTGTACAGTAATTAACTAATATTCTAAATGCTTTTTAGGTTTAGACCTATTCCCCATTGCCAATTATTGAATACCGAATATCTTTATATAGAAAAACCTAGTACAGTACGGCTTAAATAAAGCAACCATTCAAAATGCCTGAAAATCCTAGAAAATCAAACTTTTTGTCTTGGAAATTTGCACTCTACGAGAAAGCTCGGCTTACATGGAGGAAACCCCCAAGACCGCAATTTCCGCTACTTATTACTTCTTACTTCCGCGAAGCGGTACTAATCGCTTTTTTTAATGATTTTATTCGGGCTTAA
>CAKZYM010000231.1 GCA_937884685.1 uncultured Calothrix sp. | reverse complement strand
GCACCCTTACAGGGTGTAGGGTAAAATATTTGTTCAAAATTGGGATGCTCCCTAATTAAGAGTAATTAATCTAGAATAGAGTAATAATTTTAAACTATGAATTATTAATTATTGATTTTTCACTCCTAACTCTTAACTCCTAACTTTTTTAGTAAGTTGCTTTTAAACGATTTAAAAGATATT
Source organism: uncultured Calothrix sp. (assembly GCA_937884685.1). Taxonomy (GTDB): domain Bacteria; phylum Cyanobacteriota; class Cyanobacteriia; order Cyanobacteriales; family Nostocaceae; genus Rivularia. Next base: position 4,903 of record CAKZYM010000231.1, on the reverse strand, counting down.
CTCCAGCAGTTATGGGTGAGTAAATTGGATTCTTATCTGTTTTACAACTTTCAAGACAAGCAATTTCTGTATCTTCATTAGGGTGACAGAAAAACGCTACAGAATATCTAGAAAAATTAACTTGTTCGTCACGGGGAATCATGACTCTATGCTTCGTCGAGCAAAATACATCATTTGTCCACCGCTGCATTAAGTCACCTGTATTGACTAATATAGTATCAGCTATTTTTGGTACTGCAATCCATTGTTTTGTTGCTGTTTGTACTTCTAAACCGGCTATATCATCTTGAAATAGCAAAGTAATACTTCCATAATCGGAATGTTCTCCAGCCCGAATTTGTCCGGGTTTCGGTTGTTGTTGTAAAGCTGGATAATGAAGCAGTCGCAATGTATGATTTTGTTGATTGTGATTAGTGGTGAAAAAATCTTCTGGTAATTCAAGAGCTAAAGAAAAAGCTGTCAAAATCGTATTTGCAATTTCTGTACAAGCTTTGTAGAAACTTGGAATTGCAGGAGAGATGGATAAGGAAGTCGGTAAATTATCTAATTTTACAATATTAAAAGCTTCTTTTAAATCACCGGGATTATTTGGATTTAACTTTTCTCTTTCGATTCCCACATAACCTTGATTGCTAAACTCATCGCTCCAAGCCATATTTTGTTTAGTATCCAAAGGTAAATCAAATAAATATTTACTGTAATCAAATACTTGATTGATTAATTTTGGAGATAGATTGTAATATTTAACGTAAATAAAACCGATTTCATGACAAGTTTGGTAAATTTGTTTAGCTATTTTTTGTTTTGATTCTATATTGTCATTGTGGAGAAGTGATAAATCAATAATTGGGATTTTAGTCATATTAAAAATTATTTGAATTTTATTATTTATATTATTTTACTTGCTTTAGATATTCAATATTATAACCTTACGTATTTACACTAATTGATGAATATAATATTGCTGAATAAACTGAATTTAATCATTAACTGATTTGAATATGAATGATAAAAATATTTCGATTAATTTAGATTGTGATGATGATGTGTTGCTTTTTGAAAAGGATACTTTTAAAGTTAGTCGGTTGAAAGAATTGATGATAAGGGAAACGAAAATCAAGTGAAAAAGTCTAATGCGACGTTGTAAATATCAAAGCTTAGGACAATTCATGACTGATTATTTTCAAGAAATAATTCTCGGGGAAGAAACCATTAGTTTGGATTACATGAGATTTGAAACTATTAAATATTGCCAAATTCTCCAAGTTAATAATAAAGGGTGGAGAACAGGAAAGTTAAATATTGAAATCTGTATATCATCTGATATTAATCAACCAGATAAAGTAAATTTAAAATTATTCCCAGAACAACCTACTCAACCAGAATCACCATTAGATGATATTCGGGAAATGATTCAAGCTACAGATGGTGCGTGACGCTATTATCAAAATTTTAATTACTAACAAAAATTGTCGCAGCGTCACACACCCTACAATATAATTAATAATTGATAACCCGCGCAGGCGGGTTTTGCTTGTGTAGTAGCGGTTTTAATCGCCAGTTCAATATTAATTTGTCAAAAATAACATCACATCACCTTCCTTCACAATATAAGCTTTCCCTTCAGCACGAACTAAACCTTTTTCCTTCGCAGAACCCAAAGAACCAGAAGCTACTAAATCTTCATAACTAACAGTTTCTGCACGAATAAATCCTTTTTCAAAATCGCTATGAATTACTCCTGCTGCTTGTGGTGCTGACATTCCAGCTTTAATTGTCCAAGCGCGGGTTTCTTTTTCTCCTGACGTAAAATATGTCCGCAATCCTAATAAATCATAGGTCGCACGAATCAAAGATTTTAAACCACCTTCTTCTACACCCAAAGCGTCAAGAAAATCTTTTCTTTCTTCATCAGATAATTCGACTAATTCCGATTCTACCTGGGCAGAAACTATTACTACCTGAGCATCTTCTTTGTTGGCAATTTCTCGGACTTGCTCTACAAATTCATTCCCAGTTGATAAATCATCTTCGGAAACATTAGCAGCATAAATAATTTTTTTAGCACTCAATAATGTTAAAGGTTTAATTATTTCTGCTTCTTCTTCACTCAAATCTATCTGACGAACAGATTTACCTTCGTTTAATTCTGCTGCAACTTTTTCCAACACCGACATTTCATACTGAGCATCTTTATTCGCTCTTGCTTGTTTCTTGGTACGTTCCATCCGACGCTCAACTTGTGCTAAATCGGCTAAAACAAGCTCTAAATTAATAACTTCAATATCTCTTGCTGGTCCCACCGAACCAGAAACGTGAATTACATCATCATTTTCAAAACAACGTACCACGTGAACGATAGCATCAGTTTCGCGGATATTAGATAAAAACTGGTTTCCTAATCCCTCACCTTTACTTGCACCCTGCACCAAACCAGCGATATCAACAAACTCTACACGAGCGGGGACAATTTGCTTTGCAGAAGAAATCTTCGCTAAAACTTCTAATCGGTCGTCCGGAACGGAGACTATACCGACATTTGGTTCAATCGTACAGAAAGGGAAATTAGCAGCTTCAGCCTTCGCATTTGCTACCACAGCATTAAATAAAGTAGATTTTCCTACATTAGGAAGTCCGACAATCCCGGCTCTTAGCATTTTAGATTTTGGATTTTAGATTTTGGATTTGTAATCACAGGTTATCTTAAATCCAACAGCAATTTGTTTCAAATCGGTTTAGGAATTGATTGGGGTTGTGGTGAAGGTGCTGTTGTTGGGTTTGGTATGCTTATTTATTGAGGAAATTACATTATTCTACTTTCCCAACCCATAGGACAACCCTATTCCCTGACATCCTCCTGTAGGTTATGTCCTATTAAAGTTTGTGATTAGAGATTCGTGGTAAAGCCTCAAACAACAACAATCAATTTTGGATTAAAGAAGTGCAGTGTTAATGATATAATATTCTACAGGCGGAAAAAATTATCTAATATCCGCAGACAACGAGATTATAGATAACCTTGGAGCTTAGGATTTTATTGAATCGGATAAGCAAACATGTAAGCTACCTAATTTTAAATAACATAATTATTATTGTACCTATATCTGAATTAATAACTCTTAGCTATCTTCTTAAACGTTGATGATTATAAGCGAAAACTTCAGAGATAAGGTCAAAACAATATCAAGAAATTTCTGTAACCCGAAATTTTTGAATCCTTGCTTGCTAATGTAAAAAATCTAATTCACCTGTTTTTACAAAAATTATATTATATAAACATTATGGCGAAGCAGCTTAGATGTTTGCTTACCCAATTTAATAAAATCCTAAGCTTAACTGTAAGTTATTTAAAAAATTTTGCTTGCGACTAATAACCTATTTTTTGCCGCCTGTAGAATATTATATCATTAGCGTTGCAGTTATTGTACTTTTAACCTGATATTGATGAATCAAAACCAAATACCTTTACTCGATGCAATAATATCTAACGCAAAACGTCCCCACACTGCTTTCTACACTCCCGGACATAAACAAGGAAAAGGAATTTCATCAAAACTGACAGAATATTTCGGTAATTCTATATTTACAGCCGATTTAACCGAATTAACCGAATTAGATTGTCTTTTCGCTCCTGAAGGTGTCATCAAGCAAGCTCAACAACTTGCGGCTGATGCTTTCGGTAGTTCTCAAACCTGGTTTTTAGTTAATGGTTCCACCTGCGGAATAGAAGCAGCAATCCTTGCAGCCTGCAACAATAACGATAAAATCATTCTTCCTCGTAACGTCCACTCTTCTGTCATTTCGGGTTTAATCCTTTCCGGTGCGATACCAATTTTTATCAATCCCGAATACGATACCAATTTAAACATCGCTCACAGCATCACCGTTGAAAGTTTATCAACAGCTTTACAAAAGCATCCCGATGCTAAAGCTGTGATGATGGTTTACCCAACTTATTACGGTGTATGCGGAGATATCAAAACTGTTGCGGAACTGACTCATAAATACAATATTCCCTTAATAGTAGATGAAGCTCACGGTTCCCATTTTGCTTTTCATCCCGAATTTCCTGTCTCAGCATTATCAGCAGGAGCCGATTTAACCGTTCAATCAATTCACAAAACCCTCGGTGCTATGACTCAAGCTTCAATGCTCCACGTCCAGGGTGAAAGAATTAATATTAATCGTCTCAACAAATCACTACAGCTTACTCAGTCAACAAGTCCCAGCTATATATTACTCGCTTCCCTAGATGCAGCAAGACATCAAATCGCAATCCACGGTCAAGAATTACTTACCAAAACCTTACAAATAGCAGAAGAAGCCAAAAATCGTATTAACGAAATCCCCGGATTATCAATTTTATCTTTTCTCCCCCTCCCCCACTCTTCTTCTGATAACACACGCTTAACCGCAATAGTTTCCGAATTGGGAATAACAGGATTTGAAGCAGAAAAAATTTTAGACGAGAAATTTAATGTAACTCCCGAATTCGCTTCATCACAAACTGTCACATTCATAATTAGCTTAGGAAATACCGCATCGGATATAGAAATTTTGGTTAAAGCTTTCAAAACCCTAGCGCTAGAGTTTAGAAAACCCCTTCTTGAAATTAAGAAGAGGTCGTTATCGAATATTCCAGAATCAAATCTTCATTTATCACCCCGTCAAGCATTTTTTAGCTCCACGGAAACTGTTCCCATCCAAGAAGTAATTAATCGTATCAGCGCTGAAACCGTTTGTCCCTATCCCCCAGGAATTCCTTTATTAATCCCCGGAGAAAAAATAAGTTCCGCAGTTGTGGAACATTTATTGAATGTGAAAGCTATGGGAGGGTTTATCAGTAATTGTGCTGATACTAGTTTGTCTACTTTAGAAGTGGTAATTGGTAATTGGTAATTGG
>CAKZYM010000230.1 GCA_937884685.1 uncultured Calothrix sp. | reverse complement strand
GATTTATTGGTTTATTGATACCAGATAGCTGAGCAATACTTTTGTATTATAAATGCTTCAATTTATATAATAAGCGCGGATGCGGTAATATATCGCATCCGCGCTTATTAATTTATGATGAGTTTTTCGCGCAATTGTCGGGAGACGTAAATTTTAAGTCTCACAAATCATTAAAACTTATGCAGTAGAGTAGTAGTGGTCAACCACATTAATTATCAGGGGTAAAAGTTTTTAGCAGTAACATCTTTACCTTCTGATGTCTGATGCTACATATTTGGCGCTAAAGCGCAACTACTTACCTATCAAAACTTATGGGACAAAGTAGTAGTAGTTCTTTTCATTTCTTCCGATGGGTCGAGTATCCTTCTTAGTTGCGCTTCAGGGTATCCGAATTAATAATTTAGTTGCGCTGTAAATGCTAACCATAAAGCTAACGCATTACCTATTCACTGTTACTCATCAGTTCATTAGTTCACGACAAATCTAATAACGTTCTATTAATCATAGGAATGGCTGCACCAACAACGGAAAATACAGTGTTCCAGAGATTTTCTATCCCCCCAACCACCTAAAAAAGGGGGCTTGGTAAGTCCTAAATCAATAAAATATAGTCATTCCTGCGGAAAAACACACTGCGTTAACGCACTATGGAAATGAATTGGAATGACTACACATCTCCAAACATAAGACTAAGGAACATAATCTAAAAACTTAATTCAATATCAAAAAGGCTTATACAAGGATTTCACTACTGAATTAAAGTAATGATTATAACTTTAAGTAAGTAATAACACTAACTAACATAAGCTCAAATAATTCACTGTTTTATTCAATTACCCATTGTTTATTACCAGATATATTGAAGACTTAATGACAAAGGCATGCCAGATGCTATGTCGTATGCTTCCTATTTATGGTCTAATTGTATAGTTCTGATAAATCATAAATACAGAATTAAGACAAAAGCAGATGACAACTAGTTGAGAGTCATTAATATAAAAATTCTGCTTCATCGATTCTTTGGAATCACAGAGACAAGTCAATACTAAGTTATTTGAACCGCTAGATTATTTTCAGACGTGGGAGGCAAAGCGAGTATATCAGTCAAATTAGCCCTTTTCTCGGCTTTAGAGTCAGGTTTTACATAGAGTAATAATTTACTTATTTACTTTTTATCAGAGAATAATACGTAATTATCCGGACTTGATATAATGACTCTTTAGACAAATGACGCAGAAAATTTATCATCAATTAATAGATTTTTTTCTGTATTTTTGATATTGAAAAAACTTGATATAGCTTTATTTATACTTAACTTTATAGAAGTAGATAAGGCAATTTTGTAGTTTTTAATCTGAGAGAATCAAAACCCTTGAATAGTCGTTTTATGACAAAACCAAGCTTTTTCATTTTTTCATAGACAAAACAGCTATATTTATCTGGTCTTTACAATTTCCGGTAAAAATACGGTTAGATTATATACTTAGAAAATCAAAAAAATGATTTTTTGACCTGAATCATAAGAGAACTATTCAACCATCTACCTTAAAAAAATTAGAGGCAATTTTTATGAAAGCAGTAATTTTGGCTGGAGGTCTGGGTACACGCTTAAGTGAAGAAACTAGCGTTAGACCAAAACCAATGGTAGAAATTGGTGGTAAGCCAATTCTTTGGCATATCATGAAAATTTATTCCGCTCACGGTATTAATGATTTTATTATCTGTTGTGGTTACAAAGGTTACGTAATTAAGGAGTATTTTGCTAACTACTTCTTGCATATGTCAGACGTAACTTTTGATATGCGTTTTAACCAGATGAATGTACATTGTGGTTATGCCGAACCTTGGCGTGTCACTTTGGTAGATACAGGAGATAATACCTTAACGGGTGGAAGGTTAAAGCGAGTCAAAGAACATATTGGTAACGAAACTTTTTGTTTTACCTATGGTGATGGTGTTAGTAACGTAAATATCACTAATATTCTTAAATTTCACCAAGAACAACAAACTTTAGCCACTTTAAGTGCTGTACAACCACCAGGACGTTTTGGTGCAATTGTTCTAGGACAAGAACAAACAAAGATTACCAGTTTCCGGGAAAAGCAAGATGGAGACAACGCTTGGATAAATGGTGGTTTTTTTGTATTAGAACCTCAAGTAATTGATTTTATTGAAGGTGATTCTACTATTTGGGAAAAAGAACCACTGGAAAAGCTGGCTGATATGGAACAGCTATCTGCTTATAAGCATGATGGTTTTTGGCAACCCATGGATACTTTAAGAGATAAAAATTATTTAGAAAACCTTTGGAAGAATAACGAAGCTCCTTGGAAGGTTTGGTAAATGAGTTAGGAGCGAAAAGTGCGGTCTTGGGGGTTTCCCTCATGTAAGCGGAGCTTTCTCGCAGAGTGCAACTTTTCAAGAGAGTTAGGAGTTTAGAGTTATGAATTATTAATATACTTGTAACTTTTGATTTCTAACTTGTATAACTTAAAAATTTTTAAATTGTTTGAATAATCTCGATTACTTTATTTACATAGTTACAGGGGAACCGATTAAAAAATGTATGATTTCGCGATTGTAGGTGGGGGTATTGTCGGTCTTTCTACCAGCATGGCATTGGGGGAGCGCTATCCGAAAGCAAAAATTTTGGTCTTGGAAAAAGAAAACCAAGTCGCTTTTCATCAAACTGGTAATAATAGCGGTGTAATTCACTCTGGTGTTTACTATAAACCTGGTAGTTTCAAAGCCAAATTTTCCCGTGAAGGTTGCCGTTCAATGGTTAAATTCTGCCAAGAACACGGCATCGACCATGAAGTCTGCGGTAAAGTTATTGTTGCAACTTCTCCAGAAGAACTTCCTCGTTTAGAAAATCTCTACAAGCGAGGTTTAGAGAATGGTTTAGAAGTTAGAAGAATTACCAGCGAAGAAGTTAAGGAAAAAGAACCCCACGTAGCTAGCGTTGCTGGAATTTGGGTATCATCAACTGGCATTGTAAATTACAAGCAAGTTTGTCAAAAATACGCAGAAATTATTCAAAAACAAGGTAGCGAAATTAAATTTAATACCAGGGTTGAGAAAATAGTTTCTAGCGGTAAAAATCAGGTTTTGGAAACCAACAACGGCAGTTTTGAAACCCGTTTCGTAATTAACTGTGCTGGTTTGTACTCCGACCGTGTAGCCAAATTAGGAAACGTTGACCCCCAGGCTAAAATTGTACCTTTCCGTGGTGAATATTACGAACTGACTCCAGAAAAGCGTCATTTAGTGAAAGGTTTGATTTACCCGGTTCCGAATCCAGATTTTCCCTTCCTTGGGGTTCACTTTACCCGAATGATAGACGGTACAGTTCATGCAGGTCCAAATGCCGTACTGAGTTTG
>CAKZYM010000229.1 GCA_937884685.1 uncultured Calothrix sp. | reverse complement strand
TGTTTATTTGTCATTTTTAAAACCCGTAATCTTCATGTATTTGTTCGTAATCAAATACTTCTGGCATTTGGTATTCTGGCTCGCTACCAGTAGATACCGTTTCTACTTCTTCCTCTACCTCAACTGGCAAGGGTTGCTTGGCTTGTTTCAACTCTGCTTGTTCCGTTTTCTGACGTTCTTTTTTAGTTTTCTTTTGAGTTGTAAATACTTGGCGATCGCGCACCTCTGCCAAAATCGAGCGATTGCTTACCGTCTTACCTGCTTCTCGCACCTTACGACTACTGGCTTTAGCCTCATCTAAAGACAATTGTTCTGTCTCCAAATCTTGAGCAAACGCCCTAGCCAAAAACTCTTCTTTACTTCCTTTTCGGCGATAAACTAAAACAGTTGTAATATCTCTGGGGTCATATCTTAGGACAACATTGTCTCCAGCATATCCTGCTAAGTTTTCTCCCTTGTAGGTCAAATTTTCAAATTGTATATATCCACTTCGATAGATTGTGCGCCTAGTTTGCTTCATTAAACAAATATCTAAATCTCGTTCAGATATAAGATTTGGGACAGCAATTAACCCAGCTTCCCAACGCTGAAAACGAGTTTGGTCGCCTGAACGAGCATCAATACTTTGGTTATATTTATCTACAATGAAGCGTACTAACAACTTGTCTAATTCTCGCAAAGTTATGCAAGCTTCTTTCTCAGCTTCTTTAGGGCGTTGTTGCACATTTGACCCTGTATATCCGGGTAAAGTAGAGAACAATTCAGTATTAAAAGTTCCAAATGGACGCTCTACAATTCCCCCTTCTGAAGGACGATTTCGTAAATGGCAAGCAAATCCTAACTGTACGCCAATCTGTTGCAAATGATTTGAGCGAAAATCCTTACCACCATCTGTATAAAAATGTTCAGGAGAGCCATAAGTCCCCCATTCTTCATAGAGTTCATATTCGCGGCTATACTGCTTCGGCATAATTGCATGACGCAATGCTAAAGCCACAACTTGAGAACTTGGTGCATCAAAACCCAAGTTGATGCCCACAATACATCTGGAGTAAGTATCTATAACCGTTGTCAGCCAAGGGCGACCAGCAATCTCACCATGCCTATCTACCAACAACAAATCTACGCGAGTATGGTCGCACTGCCAAACATGATTACTACATTCCACAGATAAATCTTTCCCTTCACGAGTTTTGACCGATAAACGCGAACCGCGCCAACCGCGACTCCGTACATTAGCCTTTTGCTCCTGCTGCTTGATAACTGGCTGCAAAACCCGATATACCGTTCTGTAACTGGGGTATTCTTTTTGACCTAATTCAGAAGCCTTAACTTGTACTCGCATCGAGACTTGCAAGGGGCTAATTCGCTTACTACCTTTATTACCTTCCTTATATGTATTGATAATGAACTTTTGCCAATCCGAATCTATCCGATGTCTACCTTTATCAGCCCGTGTTGTTGTTTGAAGTGCAGCTAAACCTTGTTCTTCCCATTTTTTAACCAGTCGCCGTATGGTTCTTACTGATTTTCCCAGTTTAGTCGCTGCCTCCCTTTGTCTTTCTCCATAAGTTTTGCGATCGCACGGTTCAAGTAGACCTTGAATTACGTCTAAAACACGCCTCTCTTCATAGGAGAGTTGTGTCACAATTTCGTTGGTTTCTGACTCTAATGAGTCACTGGGATAATCTTCACCCATAATAAACCTAATTGATTAATAGAACATAATTGTATTTTAACGCTGGATGACATTTATTTTGTCAATTTTGGTAAAGTTTTCAATTACAATCTTGTTTTCAAGAACGGACAAATAACTTGTCAAAGCCCCAAAAGAGGACACTTAATTTGTCAATAAGCTTATTTCTATCTCAAGGAGGTTTAAAACAATAAAACCCTTGCATTGCAAGGGTTTTGGGATAATTATTTTAAAGGACATTAATTTGGCAAGTGGTCATTTAATTTGGCAAACGACACCGGAATCATAAGCTTGCCGCAGACCCTGTT